>JAAYBP010000384.1 GCA_012730075.1 Acidimicrobiales bacterium
CGACGGCGGCCCGACCATCGTCGGCGGGTCGACCATCGGCGGGTCGGTCGGGGGAGGGCCGGCCGCGACACCGGCGGCCGACGCCCCCCAGAAGACGTCGCGTCCGTCGTCGGCGGCGCCCTCCGCCGCGTCGCTACCCATCGGTTCGGCGCTACCCATCGGTTCGGCGCTATCCATCGGTTCGGCGTCGCTCATCGGTGCGGCGTCGCCCATCGGTTCGGCGCCCGGCCCCTCCGAACCGGTGGCGGCGGCGACGTCGGCGGCGGTCCACGCCTGGGTCGGGTCCTCGAGGCTCGACCCGGGAGCCAGGTCGGCGACGTTCGGCCCGTCGCCGCCCATCGCATCGTCGGTGTGGACCCCCATCGTGTCGTCGGCGGTCGGGTCGGCCATCGCGCCCGACGGTCCGTCGGTCACTTCGTCGCCGATCGCCTCGACGGCGGCGGTGCCGACGGCGGCGGCACCGCCGGGACCCATCGCGGCGTCGGACGGTGGCTCGACGGCGACGTCCGCCGCGGCGTCGGGAGCGTTCGACTCGGGTGCGGGACCGACCGGGGCGTCGGCGGGTCCGGCCAAGGTCGTCAGGGCGAAGCCGCCCCCGGGGATCGAGCCGGCCGACAGGTCGACGTCGAACGCGGTGGCCGGCGCGGGTTCGCCGGCGCGGTGGACGACCACGGTGTGCGGATCGGACGTGATCTCCCGGTCGACCCCGGTGAGCGAGCCGACGCCGGAGAGCGTCTCGGTCCCCTCCGCGCCGTGCACCTCGACCTCGACTCCGCCGTACACCTTCACGTAGAGGCCGCCCGGCGTGGCGGCGACGACGGCGAAGCCGGGCAGGCCGGTGGCCGAGTCGTCGCCGACGATGCGGGCGAGCGCCCGGGCGAGCTGGTGGCCGGGCGCGGGGTCGGTGGCGGCGGAGAACGCGGCCATGAGCGCGTTGACGTCGTCGACCGGGTGGCGGGCGGCCACGAAGATGGCGGCGCCGGGGCGGCGGGCGACGAGGCCGTCGCCCCCGCCGGCCGGGGCGAGGCGTCCCTCTGCGAGGTTCATGATGCGCTCCCAAGGGCGTCGAGGGCGTCGGCCAGCTCGGCGGCGGTACGGAACCGGGCGGCCGGGTCGGGGTCGAGGCAGCGGCGCACGATGGCGGCCTCCGCCTCGCTCAGGCCGGGATCGAGTGTCGGCGGGGACGAGAGCACCCGGCGGACGGCGAGCAGCGGGTCGCGGTCGGGGAGGTCGCCGTAGACGCCGTGACCGGTGAGGACGCGGTGGAGGGTCACGCCGAGCGCCCAGATGTCGCTGGAGCGCGAGGCCCGCTCGCCGCGCATGATCGCGGGGTCGAGGTACTCGACCGACCCGATGGCGCCGAGGCCGGTGATCGTCTGGCCGGGGGCGAGGATCTGCACCAGCCCGAGGTCGGAGAGCTTGGCGCCGTCCTCGGTCAGGAGGACGTTCGCCGGCTTGATGTCCCGGTGCGCCATGCCCGCCTCGTGGAGGTCGTGGGCGGCGCGGGCGGCGCAGGCCACCGCCCGGATGGCCCCGTCACGGGTCACCTCCCGGGCCGGGTGGGCCAGCGATCCCAGCGGCAGGTACTCCATCGCGTAGTAGCACTGTCCGGCCTCCTGCCCGGCGTCGTACAGCGTCACCAGGTGGGCGCTGCGCACCTTGGCGAACGTGCGCAGCTCGCGGGTGAGGCGGTGGAAGGCCTCGTCACCGGCGGCGACCTGGAGGACCTTCACGGCCACGTGCTCGGCGGCGATGCCGAGCCGTGGGGGGGTGGCGGCGAGGTAGTAGGCCCCGCTGCTGCCCTGCCCGAGCGGCTGGATGAACTGGTAGTCGGCGATGCGATCCATGGGTGCCTCGTTCAGATGAGCCGGCCGCCGAAGAAGCGCCACCGGACGAAGAAGATCTTCATGGGCCCGTTGGCGAACAGCCAGGTGATGATCCAGGTGGTGCCGAACAGGAAGACGTAGGCGGGGACGGGCACGAACTGCTCCTTGTCGGGCCCGATGTCGCCGAAGGGGTTGAGCACGGCGACGTGCAGCAGGAGGAAGGTGCTGATGCCCTCCGGGATGCCCGACAGGAGGTGGAACAGCGCCGGCCAGTCCTTCTCCCACCGGAACTGCATCAGGAAGTGGAACAGCGGGTCCCAGAACAGGCAGCCGAACACGGCGGTGATCGCCAGGGCGGCGAAGGTCAGCTTGTAGGTCTGGATCACCGGGCTCTGCCCGAGCATGTCGTCGATGAGGAACACGAACGTGTAGCCCTGCGGGCCCGGTGGGTCGACCCAGAGGAACGGGGTGATGATCAGGGTCCAGACGGCCCCGAGCGTGCCGAGCACGAACAGGCGGGTCTGGATGCGGCCGAGCAGCACGGGCGTCATGGGGTGACCTCGTCGGGACGGGCGATCGGGGCGGGGCGGGGACGGCGGCCCATCACTTGGGCAGCGGCTTGTGTCGAGCCCACTTCCACCACTGGGAGGAGCTGCGGAGCGGGCCGATCTTCTTGACGAAGCCGCGCGACGCGAGGTCGTCCATGATGCGGACCGCGGCGTACTGGAGGCCGAGGAAGGTGTCGATCCCGGCGAAGTAGTTGCCGAGCGTCATGCTCCCGGCGGCGTAGATCGTGCCCGGGGCGCTCTGGGTGCCCCGCACCTCGAACGTGCGCTCCGTGTCGAGGCGTCCCAGCACGTTGCGCTGGGCCCCCGAGTGGTCGAAGAGGTCGGCGTAGAGCCGGTGCTCCCGGATGTCGGCCTCCAGTCCCGTGCAGTCGATGACGAAGTGGGCGGGGACCTCGAGGATGCTGCCGTCCTTGGCCTTGACCCTGGTGACCACGGTGGCGTCGTCGCCGGGGACCACCGAGTCGACGGTGCCCACGTAGGTGCGGTACCAGCCCTCGCGGCGACCCCGGGCGAGCTGCTCCATCCAGTTCTTGCGGATCGGGGTGTTGGTGCCGCCGAGCTGCTCGTACAGCTCCTTTCGGGCGTCGCCCTCCAGCTTCTCGAACCGGTACTTGTAGGCCCCGCCCCAGGTGGACTTGGGCCAGTTGAA
>JAAYBP010000385.1 GCA_012730075.1 Acidimicrobiales bacterium
CGAACGCCCGCGCCTGCGCCGCCGCCGACGGTCTCGAGCTGACGACGTTCGTCGCCCCGCTCGGCCCCGACCCCGACGACCTCGCCCGCACCGCGACGTCCGACCCCTGCGTCGCGGCCCACGCCGCGATCGACGAGGCGGTCGGCGATCGGCGGTTCGTGGTGCGCGTCGACCGGGTCGAGCTGTCGAAGAACATCGTGCGCGGCTTCCTCGCGTACGACCACCTGCTCGCCACCCGGCCCGAGTGGCGGGGACGAGTGACGTTCGGCGCCTACGTGTACCCGTCGCGGGAGGGGGTCCCGGCGTACCGGCGCTACCGGGAGCGCATCGACGAGGTGGTCGCCTCGATCGACGAACGCTGGGCCACCGACGACTGGAGCCCGATCCGCTACGAGCCCCGCGACGACTACCCGCGGTCGATCGCCGCCCTCCGCCGCGCCGACGTCGTGCTCGTGAACCCGGTCAGGGACGGGTTGAACCTCGTCGCCAAGGAGGCTCCGCTGCTGAACGACCGAGACGCCGTCCTCGTGCTGAGCCCGGGCGCGGGTGCCTTCGACGAGCTGGCCGGTCCCGCCGTCGCCATCGACCCCTACGACGTCGTCGCCGGTGCCGCCGCCCTCGAACGGGCCCTGGCCATGGAGCCCGCCGAGCGAGCCGCCCGGGCCGACGAGCTGCGCACCCTCGCCCGCCGCCACTCCCCCGCGACCTGGCTCGACGCGCAGCTCGCCGCGATCTGACCGCCCCGGCCAGACTCCGGCCTCACCGGCCGGCTCGCCCTCAGGCGAGGCCTCGCAGCCAGTCGACCGCGCCCGCGGGACCGTCGACGACGACGTCGGCCCGATCGACCAGCTCCTCGGACACCTCCGGGCTCCGGACCGCTACGCGCACGGCGAGGAGCCCCTTGCCCGCGAGGCGGTCGAGCGCGTCGAAGGCGGGCAGATCGCCGACGTCGTCGCCGAGGAAGCACGCGGCGCGGCCGCCGGAGGCGAGTTCCTCGACCACCGTCCCCTTGTCGACGGGCACCGGCGGGTGGACCTCGGCGGCCCGGCGCGCCGGTCGGGTGACGAGACCGTGCCGGCCGGCGACGTCCGCGACGGCGGCTAACACGGCCGCCTCCCGGTCGGGATGGCGACGGAAGTGCACCGTCACCGAGGCCCGCTTCGCCTCGACCTCGACCCCGTCGGGCAGCGCCTCCCGCAGCTCGGTGGCGGCCGCCGCGATCGGCGCGGCCCACCGTTCGGCCTCCGGGTCGGAGGCGACGACCCCCGCGTCGCGCCGCTCCAGCCCGTACAGGCCGCTCAGGTGGATCCGGGGGTCGGGGACGTGACCGGCGATGAAGGCGACCGGCCGGCCCGATACGACTCCCACGATCCGGGCGCGGGCCGCGAGCTCGGACAGGGCGGGCACCGCCCCGGGCAGGGGCCGGGCGGCGGCGGGCTCGTCGACGATCGGGGCGAGTGTGCCGTCGAAGTCCGTGAGGATCGCCGCGTCGGCGATGACCGCGCGCAGCGCGTCGGCCGGTGCGGTCACGTGGCGGTCGCCGCCCGCCGCGCTCAGCCGGCGTCGAGCCCGAGCACGACCACGACGTCGGCGTCGGCGGACGCGCCTCCGAGGGACTCCTCGGGCATCTCGGCCAGTTCGGCGTCGGTGAAGCCGAGCAGGCTGCGGATCACCTCGGCGTCGGCCTGGGCGTCGCTCGTCGCGTACACGGTCGTCATCGCGAGCTCGCCGGTCGTGGCGTTGGCCGGCTCGAGCGTCGTGTAACCCGCCTGGATGAGCGTCTCGGTGTTGTTGCCGGCGATGTCGGCGATGCGGGTGCTGTTGAGCACGAGCACCGTGACCTCGCTCGGCTCGCGCGCACCGCTGCCGTCGTCGGGCACCGAGCTGGACGACGAGTCGTTGATCGGCGCGGCGGTGTCGACCGTCGAACCCTCGAACTCGGTGGTGGAGGTGGTGGAGGTGGTGGCCGCCGCGTCGTCGTCACCGCCCCCGCCG
>JAAYBP010000051.1 GCA_012730075.1 Acidimicrobiales bacterium
GCGCCCTCTACCACCCCGCGTTCGGTCGGGATCTCGGACGAGCCGGCTGGGTGCCGCGCACCGGCGGCGAGATCCCCCGCCTCGGTGGCCGAACGGGCCGGCTGGTCGCCGCGACCATCAGGGGTGGAGGCGAGGTCGCCGCCCGCCTCAAGCTGATGCGCGGCCACGGTGGTGGTGGCGGTCCCTGGCAGACCCCCGACGAGCTCCAGCCGCTCCTCGCGGAGGCCGCCACGGTCGTCGAGCCCGCCGACCTCGACCGCGCCCTCGCGCTCGCGGTCACCGACGGGCCTCCCGGGCTGGACGGGCTGGCGGCGCTGCCGGTCGAGGCGGCCTACCGGACCCTCCAGCTCGCGATCTGGCTCGCCGGGTCGAACCGCGACGGCACCGATCGGTCGGGGTCCGGGACCTAGGTCCGGGGCGGCGCACACGGTCCTCCCTCCGACCCCGCTCGGAGGCCCACCTCTCGGGGCGGATCGGCCCCGGCCGCGTAGGATGACGGGCCGAATCCGGCCTACGACCGGTCACGCTCGGAGGAGGTGGCGATGCGGACGGGAGAGGGGGGCGACCACCGCGCGTCCGATGCTCACGTGCTCCTGGTCTGCTCCGCCGGTGGCCACCTGTCCCAGATGCTGAGGATGCGTCCCTGGTGGAGCCGGCACCGGCGCACGTGGGTCACGTTCGACAAGGCCGACGCCGATGCCCGCCTGACCGACGAGGCGACGGTGTGGGCCCACCACCCGACCACCAGGAACGTGCCCAACCTCGTCCGCAACCTGTTCCTCGCCCGCCGCGTCCTGCGCGACACCCGCCCCGACGTCCTGGTGACCAACGGGGCCGGGGTGGCGGTGCCGTTCGTGTGGCTCGCGCGGCGGCGGGGGATCCCGACCGTCTACGTCGAGGTGTTCGACCGGATCGACAGCCCGACCCTCACCGCCCGCCTGTGTCGCCCGGCGGTGGACCTCTTCTGCGTCCAGTGGCCGGAGCAGCAGCGCTTCTACCGGGACTCGGTCGTGATCGGGCCGCTGCTGTGATCCGCCGACGGCGCCGGACCCGGCTCGACCCGGACTGGATCGAGACGCTCCAGCACGGCACCACCCCGCGTGGCGGACCGGTCCACGTGGTGGTGACCCTCGGCACCGACCACCACCCGTTCACCCGGCTGGTCGAGTGGGTCGACCGCTGGGCCGGCGAGCACGCGGACCAACCGTGCGTGATCCAGTACGGCACCGCTCCGGCGCCGGTCCACGCCGAGGGACACGCGGTGCTCGACCCCACCGGCATCCACGACCTCATGGGACGCGCCCGGTTGGTGGTGGGCCACGCCGGTCCCGGCACGATCCTCGACGCCCGCGCCGCCGGCCGGATGCCGGTGATCGTGCCCCGGCTGGGCCACCTCGGGGAGGTGGTCGACGACCACCAGGTGGCCTTCGGCCGTTGGATGGCCGAGCGCGGCCAGGCGATCTGCGTCGAGGACGAGGGCGCGCTCCGCGACCACCTCGACGCCGCCCGGGCCGACCCGGAGCGCTACGCGACGACCGCTCCCGACGACCGCGTTCCACCGGCGGTGAGCCTGCTGGGCGACCTGATCGACGGGGTGCTGACCCGGTGACCGAGGCCGGCGACGGCCACCGCCCCACCGTCGTCTTCATCGGCGGCTCCGGACGGAGCGGGAGCACGCTGCTCGAACGCATGCTCGGCGCCGTCCCCGGCGTGGGGGCCCTCGGGGAGGTCGTCCACCTGCCCGCGCGCGGGCTGGTCGAGCGGGAGACCTGTGCGTGCGGGCGGGCGCTCGACTTGTGCGAGTTCTGGTCGGAGGTCGGTGAGCGGGCGTTCGGCGGCTGGGACCGGGTCGACGGGGCGGAGTGGCGGGCGCTACAGGCGCGCGTCGACCGCACCCGCCACCTGCCACTGCTCGCGGTGCCGGTCCGCCGGTCGTTCCGCGCCGACCTGGGCGAGCACACCGGTCGCCTCGAGCGGCTCTACCGCGCCGCGGCGGAGGTGGCGGGAGCGAGCGTGCTCATCGACTCGTCCAAGAACACGTCGACCGCGTTCACGCTGCGCCACCTGTCCCTCCCGGTCCGCTACGTGCACCTCGTGCGCGACAGCCGGGGCGTCGCCTACTCGTGGACCAAGGAGGTCGAGCGTCCCGAGACGGCCCGCGGCCACCTCATGCCGAGGTACTCCCCGGCCGCGACCGCCGCCTGGTGGGATGCCTTCAACGTGATCATGGGCCTACTGCCCGCCACCGGCACCGACGTGATCCGCGTCCGCTACGAGGACCTCGTGACCGATCCGCAGGCCGTGCTGCGTGCCGTCCTGGGACCCACCGGCCTGCCGATCGATCCCGGCTGGGACCGCTTCCTCACCCCGGCCGGGGCCGAGCTCGGACCGGGTCACTCGGTGGCCGGCAACCCCATGCGCTTCACCTCGGGGGTGATCCCGCTGCACCGCGACGACGCCTGGCGCTCCCGGCTCCCCTCCCGCGACCGCCGCATCGTCACCGCGCTCACCGCGCCGTTCCTGGCCCGGTACGGCTACCTGGGTCGGCGGGACCCGGACCGCCCGCCCGGCGGCGCGTGAGCCCGCGGCCGTAGGTCGGCGCGGCGGCCGATCAGGCCGACGGCGCCTGATCGAGCGCCCGGTCGATCAGGTCGAGGGGCTCGGACGCGTCGAACTTGCGGGCGAAGTCCTTCCCGCTCCCGAGCGCCCGCGGCACGTCCGCGACGGTGAGGGTGCGCGGGCTCCCGTGTCGGGACCCCGAGAAGTCGTAGTAGCGGCGCGAGTCGTCGCGGACGCGCCACCGGCCGGCGTTCAGGAGGACCGTCTGGAGGACCACCTCCTCGGGGACGAGGGTGTGCCGGAGGTGGTCGACGACCTCGTCGTGGGCGTCGCACCACGCCACCACGTGCTCGGCGGAGCCCCGTGACACCGCGCCGTAGAACGAGCCGCCGTACCACGACCAGCCCTCGGGCAGGGGACGGCGGGTCCGACGGCCGGCGGACAGGCCGTACGACACGTTGACCCGCAGCCACGGCTGCGCCCGGTTGATCGCGGTGAGCGGCCGCAACAGGCGCCGTGATCGCTCCGAGAGATCGGCCAGGTGGCGGTACCGGTACTGGTAGCGGGTCCGCCCCTCCCGCACCGGCCAGTGGGACCGCGCCGTCAGCACCGGGAAGTGCTCCAGGTGGGCGTCGACGTCGCCGGCGGCGAGGTCGCGCTCGACGTCCGCCAGCGGCCGGACGGGATAGTCCTGGCCGGTGAGGTTGACGAGCCAGTCGCAGTCGATCCGCTGGTCACCGAGCCACCGGACGCAGGCGAGCCAGCGGTCGACGGTGTTGAAGTCGCCCCGGCCGCCCCGGTCGACCGTCAGGTGCAGGTCGGGGACGGCGTGCAGCTCGGCCCGTTGCAGCGGGGTGCCCCGGACGTCGTGGCTGACGTGGATGATCGCCTCGGGGCTCGACCGCCGGATGCGGCGCGCCAGCCGCGTCACCAGGTCCGGCGATCGGTACGTCTGGATGTGGTAGCAGACGCGCATCGGGGCCCTCCCGGCCGACGGTAGCCCCCGGCCGGACGATCCCTCGCCGTACCCCGCGGCGTTTCCGCAGGTGGCGTCGCCGGAGCCGCCGAGATCGCGCCGATGCGTGGCCCCCGGCCGGGGTGGCCCCGGATGACGTCGACACGCATCCGTCACACGATCGCAACATCCTTCCAGCGCGTCAGCCCAGGTCAGCGTGGATCTTTGGCGCTTTCTGGGGCGTTCGACTCATGGACCAGGTGTCGAATCCGATGGGTTTCGACACGCCAGACCCGGTGAGTGTCAACAGCCAGTTCTCCTCACCACCGAAGGACGACGGTTCCGCCTCGGGCACCGAGGCCGCCGGCCCCCCTCCAACGCCGGAGCGGGCGGACGGCATGGCCCCCGACTCGTCCTCGACGCCAGCGCGTCGTCCTTCGGCGATCCCGACCTCGCAGTACCCAGGAGCCCGAGCCCCGTGAAGAAGTCCCCCCGTCACCGAGCGAGCCGCCGGCTCGTGACCGCCGTCGCCGCGGCGGTCATGGCGAGCCTGTTCATGTCGTCCTGCGCCCTGTTCGTGACCGGCGAGCTGCGGAGCGTCCGAGCCGACCTCGACACGTTCACGGTGTCGAACCATCCGACCTCGAAGCGCGGCAACGACACCCGCCTCCGGGTGATGAACAGCCGCGGCAAGCTGAAGATCGCCTACCTGTCGTTCCCCGTCGGGTCCGTCGCCTCGCCCCTGTCCGCCTCGCTGCGGGTCCTCCCCAAGCAGAGCGGTTTCGACCTCACCGTCCACAACGTGGCCGCCTTCACCGACGCGACGACCCACACGACCCGACCGGCGATCGGTTCGCGGGTCGGTACGTTCACCAGGACCAAGGCGGACAAGCCGGCCGACATCGCGCTCGACCGCGTGACCGTCGTCCGGGGCCGGATCTACCTCGCCGTCCTCACGACCAGCCCCTACGAGCTCGAGCTGGTCTCCTCGGAGGGCGCCGAGCGCGGCGACGGCGCCGCCGCGGCGCCGACGGTGGTCGTCGAGGGTGAAGCCGCTTCGCAGCTGACGACCGGCCAGGGGGCCACGACGACCCCGGCGAACACGACCCCGCCGACCACCACCACGACCACGGCGCCGCCGACCACCACGCCACCTACCACCACCACGACGCCCCCGCCGGCGGTCGACCCCACGTTGGGAGGCGACCCGCTGCCCGGCACCATCGTGCCGGCCCAGGGCGCCTGGTCGACCGTGGCCGACTTCGAGTCGAACACGGTCCCGCTCGAGATGATCCGCGCCTTCCCCGCCGGCAAGACCCTCACGCCGAGCCTCGCCCAGGTCGACGGGGCGATCCAGCGCTACCCCGGGACCGGCGTCATGTGGTCGACCTTCATGGCCAACCGGAACTTCACCGACGCCCAGGTCGCCGAGTTCGCCCGGGCGATCCGCGCCCGGGCCGACCAGCTGCCCTGGCTCGACATCGCGGTCGACGCCGAGCCCGATCGCAAGGATCGCTCCTACACGGTCGCCCAGTTCGTGGAGGGATTCGCCCGCCTCAAGGCCGCCGTCGGCCCGCACCCGAAGATCCGGTGGGTCCTGAACCTCACCGGCTACCAGTTCGAGCAGCGCATCGGTGCCTACCGCAACGTGCTCCCGCTCGTCGACGTCCTCGCCATCGACCCGTACTGGAACAACGACATGCGGCCGAACTCGATCCAGGGCGGCAACCAGGACATCATCGACGCCGCCGAGTGGGCCGAAGCGAACGGCAAGGCGTTCGCCTTCGGCGAGTGGGGCGCCCAGGTCGGCGCCAACCAGAGCCGCAACCTGGACCTGGCCTTCGACGCCATCGAGCTCACCCGCCCCGAGTACTTCCCCTACTTCCACGACGTCGGCGGCTCCGGCACCGGCTGCTGGCTCAGCGGCGAGTCGTTCCGCACCTACTCCCAGCGGGCGGCCGCCCTCTGACCGCGGGCGTTACATCTGGGGTCTGACCCCGGATGTAACGCTCGCCACCCGACGTGCGACCATGGCCGCCATGGCCAGCGCGGGAGCACCTCCGGTGTCGGTGGTCGTGGCGACGCGGGACCGGCCCGAGCTGTTGCGACGGGCCATCGACTCGATCGTCGCCCAGCGCTACGACGGCCCGATCGAGGTCGTCGTGGTGTTCGACCGGTCCGATCCGGACCGGAGCCTCGAACGGAGCTCGGACGACCGTGCGGTGCGGGTCATCCCGAACCGGGCGACGCCCGGCCTGGCCGGGGCGCGGAACAGCGGGATCCGCGCCGCCGAGGGTGACCTCGTGGCGTTCTGCGACGACGACGACCTCTGGCTGCCCAACAAGCTCGCCGCCCAGGCCGCCCGCCTCGACGAGGACCCCTCCCTCGAGCTGGTGACGGCCGGGGTCCTGGTCGACTTCAACGGCCGGATCTCGGCGAGGGTGCTCGACCGCGAACGCATCTCCCACGCCGACCTGCTCCGGTCGCGGGTGTCGGAGGCCCACCCCTCCACCTTCGTGGCCCGGCGGGCGGCGGTGATCGACGGGATCGGCCTCCTGGACGAGCAGCTGCCCGGGAGCTACGCGGAGGACTACGACTTCCTGCTGCGGGCCGCCCGACGACACGACATCGGGGTCGTCACCCTGCCCCTGGCCAAGGTGTTCTGGCATCGGTCCTCGTTCTTCGCCGGCCGCTGGCAGACGATCGTCGACGCCCTCGACCACCTCCAGGCCGTCCATCCGGAGCTGGCCTCGGTGCCCGCCGGGCTCGCCCGCATCGAGGGCCAGCAGGCCTTCGCCCACGCCTCGATGGGCAACCGCCGCGCCGCGTGGACGACGGCTCGGCGGGCGCTCGGACGGAACCGGCGGGAGCCCCGCGCCTGGCTGGCCCTGGCCGTCGGAACCGGGCTCGTCCGATCCGAGTGGATCGTGCGCGCCCTCCAGGCCTACGGCCGGGGCATCTGAGGCCGGCCGCCACGGGGCGGCGACCCGACGACCACTAGGGTCGGCGCACCCATGAACGACCGATCGACCCGTCGTCGCCGGGATCCCGGGGCCCCGCGCCGCTCGACTCGCGGCCTCACCTGAACCGGGCCGATGCAGCGGAGCCAGGCGATCCAGGGGTTCGTCCGCCCCCTGCGAGCCGCGGCGGGGCGCGGCGACGGAGCGGTGAGGCGCCTGCCCGGCCACTGGCCGCTCACGGCCTGCATCGGCCTCTTCCCCCTCTGGTGGGCGCTCGGCGCGGCGCCCTTCATCTGGCTGGTCTTCGCCGTGCCCCTGGCGTTCCGGCTGACGGTCCACCGCCGGCCGATCCGCGTCCCCCGGGGTTTCGGGGCCTGGCTCGTCTGGATCGGCTTCGTCGTCCTGTCGTACTTCGCGCTCAGGGGCGGCGGCTTCGCGTTCGCCTACTTCCTGAGGCTGGCGAACTACGCCTCGGTAACGGTGTTCTTCCTGGCCATCGTCAGCGCGCGGGAGGACGAGATCCCCACCGCGCACGTCGTGCGGCTGATGTCCGCCTTCTGGATGATCACCGTCGCCGGCGGCTGGCTCGGCGTGCTGCTCCCGAACGGCGAGCTGCCGAGCACCGTCGGCCGGCTGCTCCCCGCCCGGCTGGCCAACGACCCGTTCGTGTCGGTGCTGGTGACGCCGAGCTTCGCCCAGGTCCACGACATCCTCGGGTACCCGCTCGGACGGCCCAAGGCCCCGTTCGTCTACACCAACGACTGGGGGTCCGCCTACGCCCTCCTGCTGCCGTTCTTCTTCATGTGGTGGCTCCAGTCCAACGACATCCGCAAGCGGTCGTGGGCATACCTGATCCTGCTGGCCTCGCTCGTCCCGGTGTTCGTCTCGCTGAACCGCGGCCTGTGGGTCAGCCTCGGCATCGCCCTCGTGTACGCCGCGAGCCGGTCGGGTGACGTCGCCCGTCTCGCCCGTCGCGCCCTGGTCACCCTGCTCACGATCGGGATGCTGCTCATCGTGTTCACCCCGGTCGGTCGGCTCGCCGAGGCGCGCGCCGAGAACGACCACAGCTCCGAGGGTCGCGGCCGGATCTACGCGGAGTCCCTACACGTCGCCCTCGAGAGCCCGATCATCGGTCTCGGCGGGCCGGTGCCGTTCCCCGGCCGACCGCTGTACCCGAACCTGGGCACCCAGGGCCTGTTCTGGACCGTCGTCGTCAGCACCGGGTACGTCGGGTTGTTCGTGTTCTGCGCGGCCTGGTTGCGGCTGATCTGGGAGACCCGGCGCGGCCCGACCGTCACGTTCTGGTGCCACGTGGTGCTGATCATCGGGTTCGTCCAGATCTTCGTCTACGACATGATCCCGGCGAGCCTCCACATCGTCTTCATCTCGGCCGCGTTGGGGTTCCGCGTCGCGCAGCGCGCCCACGGCATCGAACCGTCGGCGGACGGTCGGTCATCGCCGGTCGGAGCGGTGGCGTGACGGCGGCGCTGCGCGCCGACTCGACGGCCCTCGACGCCGTGACCACCCTGATGTCCGCCGACGGAACCGACGCCGGACCCACGCGCCGGTACGTGGTGCTCCCCCACCGCGATCGACCGCGCTACATCGTCCCGGTCGCGGCGAGGTTCGCGCGCGCCGCGCACGTCCGCCCCGGCAGTGGCGTCCGCGCCGCGATCGCCCGGACCGCGGTGCGGAGCGTCCTGGCCACCGGTGCCGGCCGCGTCCTGCCCGGCCGGGTCGACGTCGTCGACGGCACCGACGAGCGGCCCGGGCTGCGCCGCCACCTCGCCGCCCTGGTCGGGCGCGACGACGTCGACCTGGTCCTCGCGCTCGGGGCACCCCGTCCCAACCGGAAGCCGGTGATCCAGGTGGTGGACGGCGACGGCGCGACCGTGGCCTGGGCCAAGGTCGGGGTGGACGCCCACACCGACCGCCTCGTCGGGCACGAGACCGAGGCGCTGGGACGGGTCGACCCGGACGGGCCGATCGCCGTACCCCGTGTCGTCGCCGCGGGCGCGTGGCAGGGGCACCGCCTGCTGCTGCTCGCCCCGCTGCGCGTCGAGGAGTCCCTCGAGCCGCTCGACGTCACCGCGGCGGTCGTCCGGGCCATCGCCGGCCCGGTCGCGTCGGCGCCCGTGTCGACCGGCGCGTGGGCGGCCACCCTCGCGGAGCAGGTCCGCGACGACGGCGCCGCCCGGAAGGTCGTCACGACGGTCCTCGGGCGCCTCGGCGGGCGGACCTGGGCGTTCGGCGCGTGGCACGGCGACCTGGCGCCCTGGAACGCGACGTGGGAGGGCGACCGCCTCCACGTCTGGGACTGGGAGCGGTCGACCGCGCCGGTGCCGCTCGGCCTCGACGCGGTGCACAACGCGTTCCAGCAGGCGGCCCTCGGCGGCGGGGACCCCGTCGCGGCCGCCGCGGTCGCGGCGCGGGGCGCGGCTCCGACCCTGCACGCGCTCGGCTACGACGCCGACGACGTCGTGCCGGTCGTGTGGGCGTACCTCGCGACCCTGCGTGCCCGCTACGCGGAGGATGCGCGCCTCGGCCCCCTCGGCCCCGGCGAGCGCATCGCCGCCGCCATCGACCGCGACCCGATACTCGGTCTGGAGGGCCCCGCGTGACCCGTCGCCCACCGCCGGGTCGGTCCGGCATGGGCCGTTACCGCGCGTTCCTCGCCGGTCTGCGCGTGGTCCAGTACGCGGTGCGGCCGACCGCCCGGTGGCGCGCGACCCCCGACTTCCTCATCGTCGGCGCCCAGCGTTCCGGCACCACGACGCTGTACCGCGCCCTCGAGCCCCACCCGGCGGTCGAGTTCCCCCGCTTCACCAAGGGGGTCCACTGGTTCGACGTCGAGTACCACCGACCGCCGGCCTGGTACCGCTCCAACTTCGCCCTACGGGCGACGCTCGACCGCCGGGCCCGGGCGGCGGGCGAGCCGGTGGTGGTCGGCGAGGCGGCTCCCTACTACGCGTTCCACCCCTTCGTCCCGGGCCGGATCGCCGAGCGGTTGCCCGACGCCAAGCTCGTGATGATCCTGCGCGACCCGGTGACCCGGGCCTGGTCGCAGTTCCACCACGAACGGGCCCGGGGCTGGGAGCCGCTCGACGACTTCGAGGCGGCGCTCGAAGCCGAGGCGGCCCGGCTCGACGGAGCCGAGTCGGTGCTCGCCGGTCGCCCGGGGCGCCACCTCGCCCACCAGCACCAGTCCTACGTCGCGCGCGGACGGTACGCCGAACAGATCGAGCGGCTGTGGGCGGCGGTCGGCCGGGACCGCACGCTCGTGCTGTACACCGACGACCTCGAGCGCGACCCGGGTTCGACGCTCGACCGCCTCCACGACTTCCTCGGCGTCAGCCGACGCCCGGTCGAGCCGGGCCGGTGGAACCCCCGCACCGGCGGGTCCCTGCCCAGCGCAGCCGCGGCCGAGCGGATACGGGAGGCCACGGCCGAGTCCGACGCGTGGCTCGCGTCGGAGCTACCGACACCGCCCCCGTGGCTCGCGGCCACGTGACCGACGAGCGCCCCACCGACGACTCCGTACGGGGGCTGGGCCGATCGAGCCTGATCAACCTGATCGGCTTCGGCGTCTTCGGGCTGGCGAACTTCCTGCTGCTGGCGGTCATGACCCGTCGGCTGGGCACGTCGGGCGCGGGGGCACTGCTCGAGGCGATCGCCGTGTTCAGCATCCTGGCCCGCACCGCCATGCTCGGCGCCGACATCGCCCTCGTCCGCTTCACCAGCCGGTTCATCGCCCGCGAGCGACGGGGCGAGATGCGCACGCTGTACGGGGTCGCGCTCGCGCCGGTCCTGGCGGTCGGGACGCTCGCGGGGCTGGCGATGTTCGCCCTCGCCGAGCCGCTCGGCCGGGCCCTGGCGGACGGCGTCGCCCGCGAGCACCTGATCACCCACCTGCGGGTCATGGCCCCGTTCGTCCCGGTGGCCACCGTGTACCAGGTCGTCGAGGGCGGCTCGCGGGGCTTCGGCACGATGCTCCCGAGCGTCGTCGTCGAGCGGATCGGCCGGTCGATCACCCTGCCCGGTCTGATGTTGGCGGCGATCGCGTGGGGCGCGGGGGCCACCGGGATCGCCCTCGCCTGGGCGGGCCCCTACGCCGTCGCCCTGATCCCCATGGGCCTGTGGGTCGTGGCCCTGGTCCGGCGGGCCGAGGGCGCGGTCGGACGGGCGGCGCCGGCCGCGATCCCGACCCGTGAGCTCGCCCGGCGCGTGTGGAGGTTCTCGCTGCCCCGCGCCTTCGCGGGGATGTTCGCGTTCCTGATCTCCTGGATCGACGCCCTGATGCTCGGCGCCATGAAGGGCGCCTCGGCGGTCGGTGTGTACTCCGCCGCCACCCGCTGGTTGATCGCGGGCAACTTCGCCGGCACCGCCGTCACCCAGGCGTTCGCCCCCCGGGTGTCGCGGGCCCTGGCCATCCACGGCTCCACCGCGGGACGGAGGCTGTTCCAGGACGCCACCGCCCTCCTCGTGCTGGTCGCGTGGCCCGCCTACCTCACCGCGATCGTGTTCGCCCCGCTGCTCCTGTCGGCGTTCGGCGACGACTTCGTCGTCGGCGCGCACGTGATCGCCATCGTCGGCGCCGGCTTCCTGGTCGCCAGCTCGGCGGGACCGATCGACATGCTGCTCCTCATGGCCGGGCGGAGCAGCCTCAGCCTCGTCAACGCCGCCGTGGCGCTCGCGGTCAACTTCGTGGCCAACCTGGTCCTGATACCACCCTTCGGCATCGAGGGCGCCGCCTGGGCGTGGGCGGCCAGCCTCGTGGTCTCCAACGCCCTGCCGGTGTTCCAGATGTGGCGCTCGCACGGCATCCAGCCCTACGGGCCACGCACCCGCCGCGCCCTCCTCATCGTCAGCACGGGAGGCCTGGCCCTCCTGGCGGCACGGTCCCTGCTCGGTGCCTCCGTGGCCGGCTTGACGCTCGGACTGCTGCTCGCGGCGGGGGTCGTGGCGGTCGGCATCCGGGTCACGCCGGACCGGCTCGGCGTCGGCGAGCTGCTCGGGCGGAGCTCACGGTGGTGATCGCGCACAGGGGCCACGCGCGGGGCAACATGGCGCACCGTCGCCGCGCCCGGCGGCCTCGGACGACCGACGCACCGAACGGAGGTGGGAGCCATGGCCGGTGAGGACCAATCGGTCGAGCTCGGCGACTACCTCGGCATCATCCGCCGCCGCTACGTCGTGGTCGGCTTCGCCGTGCTCCTCTGCTTCGGGCTCGGGGTCGCCTACGGCCTCACCCGGCCGGACGTATACCGCTCCCGGGCCCAGGTCGCGCTGCCCGCCTCGACCCAGAACGCCAACACCCAGGCGCGCCTCGCCGACGTCCAGACCGAGCTCCAGGTCATCCGGTCCGACGTGGTCGCCGAGCGGGCCGCGGTGCTCATGCCCGGCGACGCGACCGGCAGCGAACTGCTCACCCACCTAGTGGTCGAGGCGCCGACGGAGGCACGGGTGATCAACATCCTCTACACGGCCGCCGACGGCGCCACCGCCCAGGCGGGAGCCCAGGCGTTCGCCGACGCCTACCTGCAGGTGCGCGAGCAGGAGCGGCGCGACTCGATCGAGCAGCGGTCCGCCACCTACCAGGAGAGCATCGACAGCCTCGAGCAGGCGATCGTCGACGCCGAGACCGAGATGGACGCCGCGCCCGACGACAGCCTCGAGGAGCGACGCTTCGAGAGCCAGCGCGACCGGCTGGCCGATCGTCAGGCCCAGCTCAACATCGAGCTGGCCGAGCTCCAGGCCGAGGCGGTCGACGTGGGCACGATCATCACCCCGGCCCGACTGCCCGGCCAGGCGCGGGCGCAGGGCCTCGGCCGGCTGATCGCCGCGTCGCTCGCCGCCGGCCTGCTGCTCGGCCTGGGCGCCGCGGTGGTGCTCGACCGCCTCGACACCCGGGTCCGCGGGGCGGCCGACCTCGAGCAGACGCTCGGGGTGCGCACCCTCGGCCTGATCCCGGCCTTCCCCGACCGGTACCGCAAGCGCGCCGCGTCGCTCGTCACCGTGCACGCCCCCGGAGGCCCCGAGGCCGACGCGTTCCGGCGCCTCCGCACCACGGTGCTGCTCGCCATGCGGGAGAACCGCGCCCGCACGGTGGCGATCACCTCGTCGGTGGCCGACGAGGGGAAGACCACCGTCGCCGCCAACCTGGCGGTGGCGCTCGCCCAGGGCGGCCGGCGCGTGCTCCTCGTCTCGGCCGACCTCCGCCGCTCGGGGCTGGAGGCGATCTTCGAGTTCGCGCCCGAGCCCGGGCTGAGCGACGTGCTGATCGGGCGGGTCTCCATCCCCCAGGTCGAGCGCGTGGTGGGCGAGCTCGTCGTCATCCCGCGTGGACGCGGCGTCCCCAACCCGACCGACCTGCTCGGCTCGGAGAGCACCGCCGCCACGATCGACGCGCTCGCCGAGCACTACGACCTCGTCATCTTCGACACCCCACCGGTCCTCGCGGTCGCCGACGTGCTGGTCCTCGCCCCCCGCCTCGACGTCACGCTGCTCGTCGTATCGGTGGCGGAGGCGGCGACCGGCGAGGTCCACGACGCCCTCACCGAGCTCAACCTCGCCGGCGCCAACGTGCTGGGAGCGGTCGTCAACAACGCCGCGAAGCGTGGGGCGAGCAGCGCGGCCGCCTACGGGGTGAAGTAGGCCGGAGCCTCGGGTGTGACACTCGTCATGTCCCACTCATGGTGCGCAGAGCGGTCGGAGGCACTACGGTCCGTGGCCGAACCAGCGGAGGATCGGGCGCAGATGGCGATCGCCGAGGTGGAACACCTCGAGGAGATGAGCACGGACCAGCTGAGCCAAGCCGCGCCCGCGCGGGACCACCGACCGGTGCTGAACCCCAAGCTCGCGCTCGGAGGCGCCGACATCGCGGTCGTCGCCATCGCCACCGCGCTCACCGCCCTCAGCCTCCGCTCGGGCATGGGCGTCAGCCGCACGCACGACGCGATGGGCTTCTTCGTCGTCGCCATGGCCTGCCTGCCCCTGTGGCTGGTCATCTTCTCGTCCCAGCGGCTGTTCAACATCCGCTTCATCGGCCGACGGCTCGACGAGATCCGGCGCATCGTCAACGCCAGCTTCCTGGGGGCGATGGCCATCGCCCTCGCCGGCTACTTCGCCGGCATCGAGATCCCCCGCCGGGCGATCCTCACGCTGTTCCTCGTCGTCGCCGTCCTGGTGTCGATCGAGCGCGAGGTGGCCCGACGGATCTTCCACGCCCTGCGGGCGCGGGGCCGCCTCGTCCGCAACGTCGTGATCGCCGGGTGCAACAGCGAGGGTCGCGAACTGGCCGCCATGCTCCGGGCCGAGCCGTGGCTCGGGTACTCCGTGCTGGGCTTCGTCGACGACAGCGCGACCGAGCCCGAGCCCGTCCCGGGCGTCCCGCTGCTCGGCACCATCGCCGACGCGGGCGACATCGTCCGGGCCCGCACCGGCGCATCGGTGATCGTGGCCGCCTCGGCGATCGAGAGCGCCACCACCAACCGGCTGGCCCGCGACCTGCTCGACGCCGGCATCCACGTCGAGCTGTCCTCGACGCTCCGCGACATCGCGTCGCAGCGCCTGGTGGTCCGTCCCCTCGGTCGCTTCCCCGTCGTCTACGTCGAGCCCGTCCAGCGCGACGGCTGGCGCCGCACCGCCAAGCGGGTGTTCGACGTCACCGTCGCCTCGATCCTGCTCCTCATCAGCAGCCCGGTCGTCCTGGTGGCCATGATCGCCATCCGCCTCGACAGCTCGGGCCCGGCGCTGTTCCGGCAGGGCCGCGTCGGCCGCAACAACCGGCCCTTCGAGGTCCTCAAGCTGCGGACCATGGTCGAGGACGCCGAGGAGATGCGCGACGACCTGCTCGACGAGAACGAGGCCGACGGCCCCCTGTTCAAGATGAAGGACGACCCCCGGGTCACCCGCGTCGGGCGCATCCTCCGCAGCACGTCGATCGACGAGCTCCCCCAGCTCTGGAACGTGGTGCGGGGCGAGATGAGCCTCGTCGGACCCCGTCCCGCCCTCCCCCACGAGACCGAGGCGTGGGACCCGCTGCTCACCCAGCGGCTGCGCGTGAAGCCGGGCATCACCGGAATGTGGCAGGTCAACGGCCGCAGCGAGTCGTCGTTCGAGGACTACACGCGCCTCGACCTCTACTACGTCGACAACTGGTCGCTGCTGATCGACCTGGCGATCATGGCCAAGACGATCCCCGTGGTGCTGATGCGCCAGGGCGCGCACTGACCCGACGGTCCCCGCTCACCCCCGGGGCGGGCCCCACCGGACCACCGCACCGCCCACCGCGGCCACGAGGCCGATCGCGGTGCCGAAGGCGCTGACGGTCGCCACCAGGTCGCCGATGTGGACCCCGTGGCTCGGCCGCAGCGAGAAGAGCGTGGGCCCGGTGCGCGGCCCGGCCGGGTTCACCGCCGCGAAGTAGACGGACGCGACCGCGGCCGCGAGGCCGGCGAGCACGCCGGTCACCACGACGATCGCACCGGTCCGCCGGTCGAGCCGGAGCGGAACGACGACCTCCGCCGACACGGGCACGTCCCTCCTCAGGCGTCCACCACGACGAGGTCGTGGTCGGCCCGGTTGAGCGGGTCGGGGCCGGAATCGGTCGCCACCACGATGTCCTCCAGCCGCATCCCCCACGAGCCGGTCGTGTAGATGCCGGGTTCGACCGAGAAGGCGTGGCCCGCGGCCAGCGCGGTGCCGTTGCCCTCGACGATGTAGGGGTCCTCGTGCTCCTCGACCCCGATGCCGTGGCCGGTCCGGTGGATGAACCGGTCGCCGAAGCCGGCCTCCACGATCGGCACGCGCGCGGCGGCATCGACGGCCTCGCACGGCGTGCCGACGGTGGCCGCCGACACCGCCGCCGCCTGGGCCGCCTGGAGCACGGCGTAGGCCTCGGCGACCGCCGGCGGCGGCTCGCCCAACGACACGCACCGGGTGATGTCGGAGCAGTAGCCCGCCCCCGACGGGGTCGGCCACGATCCGCCGAAGTCGCAGAGGACGAGCTGGCCCGACTCGATGACCGTCGGGCCCGGCTCGTGGTGCGGGCTGGCGGCGTTGGCACCGGCGGCGACGATGGCGAAGTTGACCCGGGCGTGGCCCTCGGCCACCAGCCGGTGCCCGATGTCGGCCGACACCTCGGCCTCGGTCCGCCCGAGCAACGGGATGTCGCCCGCCTGGAGCTGGGCGGCGACGCGGTCGGCCGCCTCGGCCGCCGCGCGCAGCGCGGCGACCTCGTCGGCGTCCTTGCGCGCCCGCAACGGGCCGGTGACCGCGCTACCGGGACGCCAGGTGGTGCCCTCCGGGAGCCGGGTCTGGAGGTCGACCAGGAACCGGCTCCACGTGTGGTCGCCGATCGCGGCCACCGCCGGCGCGCCGGCCAGGTCCGCGACGATGGCCACCGGATCCTCGGTCTCGCCCCACGGCCGCAGACCGAAGTCGTCGGGTCGCTCGGCGACCCGGGGGGCCTCCAGGCGCGGCACGACGAGGGTCGCGTCGCCGTCGCACGGTACGACCAGCATGGTTAGCCGCTCGAGCGGCATCGCTTCGTAGCCGGTCAACCACGGAAGGTCGGGGCCGACCGACAACAGGAGGACGTCGACGCCGTCGGCCGCCATCGCCCGACGGACCCGGTCGAAGCGCTCCGAGGCCATCGACCGAGCCTAACGGGGTGTCGCGAGGCCCCGTTCGCGGCTCGGTGCGGCGACCGCGACGGCGTCCGCCGCCTGGCGGGCGTGGTAGCTCGACCGGGTGAGCGGGCCCGCCTCGACGTGGCCGATCCCGGCCGCCTCGCCGTGCGCCGCCAGCCCGTCGAGCTCGTCGGGGGTCCACCAGCGCGCCACCGGCAGGTGGTGGCTGGTCGGTCGCAGGTACTGGCCGACGGTGACGATGTCGGTGCCGACCGAGGCCAGGTCGGCCAGGGCGTGTCGCGCCTCGTCGTCGGACTCGCCGAGACCGACGATCAGGCTCGACTTGGTGACCAGGCCCGCATCCTTCGCCCGGGCGAGCACCGAGAGGCTGCGCGCGTACGACGCCGACGGCCGCACGGCCCGCTGGAGCCGGGCGACGGTCTCGAGGTTGTGGTTGAACACGTCGGGGTCTGCCTCGAACACGGTGGCCAGCGCCGTCGGGTCGCCCTGGAAGTCGGGCACCAGCACCTCGACGCGGGCATCGGGCCGACGGGCACGGATCGCCCGGATCGTGGCCGCGAACGCGGCGGCCCCGCCGTCGGACAGGTCGTCGCGTGCCACCGCGGTGACCACCGCGTGGGCCAGACCCATCTCGGCCACCGCGTGGGCGACCCGGGCGGGCTCGCCGGGGTCGAGCGGCTCGGGGTGCCGCGTGTCGACCAGGCAGAAGCCGCAGGCCCGGGTGCAACGCTCGCCGTTGATCATGAACGTGGCGGTGCCGTCGGCCCAGCACTCGAAGATGTTCGGGCAGCCGGCCTCCTCGCACACCGTGACGAGGTCCAGGTCCCGCATCGTCCGCTTGATCCGCCGGTAGTCCTCGGTGATGCGCATCGGCGCCCGCATCCACGACGGCTTGCGCGCACCGAGGGCCACCCCGTCGCGACCGCCCGCCGCGGCCAGGCGCCCGAGCAGGCGCACCGACGTGCCCTCCGCCGCCGCCTGCTCCAGGCCGTTCGGTGCGATCGGCTCGCCCGGACCGCGGCCCCGGGTGAACGGGGCGACCGCGTCGACGGGGACCCGGTGCGCGACGTCGGCCCGGTCGACCGGACCGGTCGCCCAGCGGGCGACCGCCCGGTCGGCGACCCGCTCGACGACCTCCGCCAGCGTCGCGTCGACGCCCTCGGCGGCGAGCGAGGTCACCGGACGGTCGGCGATGCCGCACGGGACGATGGCGCGGAACATGTCCATGTCGGGGTCGACGTTGAGCGCGAAGCCGTGCATCGAACGCCCCCTCGACAGGCGCACCCCGACGGCCGCGATCTTGCGCGGTTCGGGACCGTCGAGGCCCACCCACACGCCCGGGCACTCCGGCAGCCGGCCGGCGGGGAGTCCGAGGTCGGCCAGTACATCGATGACGAGCTGCTCGACCGACCGCACGAACGCGACGGTGTCGGGCTTGCCGCCCCCGCCGACCCCGGGGACGGTCAGGATCGGGTAGCCGACGAGCTGACCGGGACCGTGGTAGGTGACGTCGCCGCCCCGGTCGGCCCGCTCGACCTCGGCCCCGACCTCGTCCGGGTCGACCAGGACGTGGGCGGGATCGGCCCGCACGCCGAGCGTGAACACGTGCGGGTGTTCGAGCAGGAGCAGGTGGTCGTGGCCGGGCGTGCGGTGCAGGCCGTGCTGGAGGGCCAGGGCGTCGCGGTAGCGGACCCGGCCGAGCCAGCGGACGTGCAGGGGCGCTCCGTCGGCCCCGAGTGCGGCGGCCTCGGCCCCCGGCACGGTCAGAGCTCGGCTTCCCAGTCGCGCTGCTCGAGGATGTCGACGACGAGGCGCAGGAACGCCGCCGCGTACGCGCCGTCGAACGCGCGGTGGTCCCAGACCATCGACAGGTTGGCCATCGAGCGGATGGCGATCGCCTCGTTGCCGGCCACGTCGGTGATCACGACCGGTCGGCGGGACACGCCCTCGGTCGAGAGGATCATCACCTGCGGCTGGTTGATGATCGGCATCTGCACGAACGTGCCGCTGGCACCGGCGTTGGTGATGGTGACGGTGCCACCGCTGATGTCGTCGGCCGAGAGCTTGCGGGTGCGGGCCTTCTGGGCCAGGTCGGCGACGGCGAGACCGATCGCCCCGAGCCGGAGCTTCTGCGCACCGTGGATCACCGGCACGATCAGGCCCTCGTAGTCGAGGTCGACGGCCACCCCGAGGTTGACGTCGTGGTGGACGATCAGCTCCCCCTCGCCGACCGACGCGTTCATGTGGGGGAACTCGGCGATGGCGTCGATCATCGCCCGGGCGATGAAGGGCAGGTAGGTGAGGCTGACGCCGAACTCGGCCCGGAACTCCTCGCGGTGGGCCCGCCGGACCTTCTCGACGCCCTCCA
>JAAYBP010000386.1 GCA_012730075.1 Acidimicrobiales bacterium
CCGACGTAGTTCCACCACATGAGCGGCACCGCCTCGAACGGCTCGCCGCCGAGCAGCAGCACCCGGACGTGGCCTCGGGCGGTCGTGCGCAGCTCGTCGCGGCCGAGGCCGAGGTAGGCGAGGTGGCCGGGCTCGACCGTGCGGCCGTCGACCTCCAGCGCCCCGGTGAGCACGACGAGCGCGTGCTCGAACGCCGGGTCGAGCCCGAGGACCGGCGCGGCGCCGTCGGGCAGGTCGAGGTCGAGGCCGACGAGCGGCGTGTCGGCCCGCGCCGGCGACGTCGCCCCGCCGTGGGAGCCGACGAGGACGGTGCCGGTGCCCGGCGCGAGGTCGACCCGGGGCAGTTCGGCGTGGTGCTCGAAGGCGGGCGCGCCGTGGCGGGTGGCGTCGGGCTGGGCGACCCAGAGCTGGGCGCCGTGGGTTACGCCGCCGGACCCGGCGTCCTCCTCGGCGTGGGCGATGCCGTTCCCGGCGGTCATCAGGTTGAGCTGGCCGGGACGGATCGGCTGCTCGGAGCCGAGGCTGTCCTTGTGGAGCACCTCGCCCTCGACCAGCCAGGTCACCGTGTGGAGCCCGATGTGTGGGTGTGGGCCGATGCCCAGGCCGGAGCGGGTGGGCAGCATGTGGTCGGCGAAGCACCACGCGCCGACGGTGCGGCGGGCCCGCGACGGCAGGGCCCGGTCGACCTCCAGGTCGCCGATCGACGCGTGGCGGGCCGGGGTGATCTCGACGCAGGGCGCGCCCGGCCCCGGGCACGGCGTCTGGGCGTCGTCGGCGGTCAGCCCGCCGCTCACGCGTCCGCCGTGGGGGCGATGACCTCCTCGCCGAACGCGGCGAGGCTGGTCGCGGGGTCGCCCATGTGCAGGAAGGCGGGCACGACGACGCGGTCGACCCCGGCGTCGGCCAGCTCCTGCACCGCCCCCACCGGGTCGGAGCCGAACACCTCGGCCGAGCCGTAGGTGACCTCGATCGAGTCGGGGTCGCGGCCCGCCTCCTCGGCCGCCTCCCGCACGATGCCGATGAGCTGGCGGACGTCGCCCTTGCCGGGGAAGAAGCCGTCGCCGAGCCGACCGGCGCGGCGGGCGGCCGCCTCGGTGTGGCCGCCGATGTGGATCGGCACCGTGCCGTTCGCCGGCTTGGGGTTGACGCTGATGCCCGAGAACGACGCGAACTCGCCGTCGTGCGCGGCGTGATCGTCGGTCCACAGCGTCCGCAGCACCTCGACGTACTCGTCGGTGCGGGCGCCGCGTCGCTCGAACGGCACCCCGAGCGCGTCGAACTCCTCGCGCAGCCAGCCGACGCCGCAACCCAGCTCGACGCGGCCACCCGACAGCCAGTCGAGCGTGGCGACCTCCTTGGCCAGCACCACCGGGTTTCGCTGCGGGAGGATCAGGATCCCGGTGCCGAGGCGCAGGCGCTCGGTGACCGACGCGATCCACGTGAGCCAGATCAGCGGGTCGGGCAGGTCGGTGTCGGCCGCCATCGCCATCTTGCCGCTGCCGTCGTAGGGATAGGCGCTCTCGTAGCCGTCGGGGAACACGACGTGCTCGACGGTCCACACCGACTCGAAACCGGCCGACTCGGCGTTGGTGGCCAGCTCGATCAGGCCGTCGCGGCCGGCGAACCTCACGGTGTTGGCGAAGATGAGTCCGAACTTCACGGGCCGCAACCTACGGCCTCCGCGGC
>JAAYBP010000387.1 GCA_012730075.1 Acidimicrobiales bacterium
CCCAGACGCCGCGCTGGGCCGCGCCGGGCCACGGGGGCCACGACGACGGGGAGCAGTTCGTCGTGGTGCCGACCGACATGGTCTCGGGCCGGCGCATCGTCCACGCCGGCGTGCCGAGCCGCTGACGTCACACCCAACCCCCCGGGGCCCGGGCCCCGCGACCACCCGCCGCGCCGCGTCAGCCCGCGGGCACCGACCACTCGGCGACCGTGCCGCCGTCGGGTCCGGCGGCGAGCGCGAAGCGCCCACCGCGCCGCTGGGCCCGTGACGCGAGGTTGTGCAACCCCTTGCCTCGTGGGGCGTCGGGCGCCGGGGGCCCGATCCCGTCGTCGATCACGCGGAGGACCACCCGGGCGTCGTCGGCGACGACCTCGACGTCGACCCGCGTCGCGGTCGCGTGGCGGGCGACGTTGGTGAGCGCCTCGCGAAGGGCGGCGAGGAGGTCGGTGGCGGTCGCATCGGTCACCGCCGCGTCGACCGGTCCGTCGATCAGCACGCGCGGCTCGAAGCCGAGCGGGCCGGCCGCCTCGGCGACCAGGCCCAGCACCGCCCGACGGAGGCCGCCCGACTCGGCGCGCGACGCCTCCAGCCCGAAGATGGCGGACCGGATGTGGCGGACGGTGACGTCGAGGTCGTCGACCGCGGCGTCGATGCGCTCGGCGACCTCGGGCCGCTCGGCGAGGCGGGCCGCCCCCTGGAGCGCCAGGCCGGTGGCGAAGATCCGCTGGATGACCGTGTCGTGGAGGTCGCGGGCGATCCGCTCCCGGTCCTCCAGGAGCGCCAGCTCGGCGACCCGGGCGTGCAGCCGGGCGTTCTCGATGGCGACGCCCGCCGCCGAGGCGAGGGCGATGACCATCGCCTCGTCCCGGTCGCTGAACTCGGGGGCCGACCGCTTGTCGGTCAGGTAGAGGTTGCCGAACACGCCGTCGCGGACCTTGACCGGCACCCCCAGGAACGACTGCATCGGCGGGTGGTGCGGCGGGAAGCCGTAGCTGTCGGGGTGGCGGGACAGGTCGGGGAGCCGGAGCGGCCGGGGGTCGTCGATCAGGACGCCGAGGATGCCGTGGCCCTCGGGCAGGGCGCCGATCTCGCGTCGCAGGGCGTCGTCGACCCCGACGGTGTGGAACTCCGACAGCCGGGTGCCGGAGGGGTCGAGCACGCCGAGCGCACCGAACTGGGCGTCGACCAGCTCGGTGGCGTTGATGACGATGCGCTCCAGGACCTCGGACAGCTCGAGGTGGGACCCGACGCTGACGACGGCGTCGAGGATGCGCCCCACGCTCGGGCCGAGGTCGGTTCCGGGGTCGGGGCCAGGCATCGCGGCGAGGATACGGACCGCCGGCGTCCGGTGGAGACTCGGTCGACCCCGGTCGTCCGTCACCCTGCCACACTGTCCCGATGACGGTTCGGGTGTTCCTGCTCGACGACCACGAGATCGTGCGCCGCGGCCTGCGCGAGCTGCTGGAGAGCGACGACGACCTGGAGGTGGTCGGCGAGGCGGGCACCGCCGACGAGGCGCTGCGCCGCGTGCCGGCGACCCAGCCCGACGTGGCGGTGCTCGACGTGCGGCTGCCCGACGGGTCGGGGGTGGAGGTGTGCCGCGAGATCCGCTCGCGGTTCCCGGAGGTCGCCTGCCTCATGCTCACGTCGTTCGCCGACGACGAGGCGCTGTTCAGTGCGATCATGGCCGGCGCCGCGGGCTACGTCCTCAAGCAGATCAAGGGCAACGACCTGGTCGACGGCATCCGCCGGGTCGCCGCGGGCGAGTCGCTGCTCGACCCGAGCCTCACCGCCCGGGTGCTCGACCGGATGCGCAACCACGACGTCGACGCCGACGACGAGCTGTCGGTGCTCACCGACCAGGAGCGCCGCATCCTCGACCTGATCGGCGAGGGCCTGACCAACCGCCAGATCGGCGAGCGCCTGCACCTCGCCGAGAAGACCGTCAAGAACTATGTCTCGAACGTGTACGCCAAGCTCGGCATGAGCCGCCGCAGCCAGGCCGCCGCGTTCGTCGCCCGGCGCCAGGCCGGCCACGACCGGGACCTTGGTCCCGCCTGATTCGGACCCCCGGCCCCTCTGCGGGGGTCCCCCCTATCGCCAGGATGGCGCCCAAACCACCGATGGAGGTCCCGTGTCCGAGGAAGCCCGCGCCACCGAGGCGCACGACACGAAGTCTGATCCGCCCAACGTCGCCCTCGTCCTCGGCGTGCTCGCCGTCGCGGCCGCCTTCGCCCTGTCGATCAGCGCGATCATCATGGCGACGAGCAAGGACGGCGGGTCCGGCGGTGGCGGCGGCGCGGCCAGCCACGTCACGGTGACCCTCTCCGAGTTCGCCATCGAGCCCGGTGCGATCACCGTCGCCGAGGGCGGGATGCTGATGATCGAGAACGCCGGCTCGGTGCCCCACAACCTCGAGGTCGTCGGTGAGGACTACGCCACCGCCGACATCGACGGCGGTGCCAGCGCCGAGCTCGACCTGTCGGGCCTGCCGGTCGGCACCTACGACGTGATCTGCACGATCGCCGGACACGAGTCCTCGGGGATGACCGGCACGCTCACCGTGGTGGCCGGCGGCGAGGAGGTCGCGACCGGTGACTCCGGCAGCTCGAGCTCGTCGGGCGACCACGGGGCCCACATGAGCGAGGAGATGGCCGCCCAGCTCGACCAGGCGATGATGGACTCGATGAACGCCTTCCCGGCCGAGACC
Organism: Acidimicrobiales bacterium; assembly: GCA_012730075.1. Classification (GTDB taxonomy): domain Bacteria; phylum Actinomycetota; class Acidimicrobiia; order Acidimicrobiales; family Iamiaceae; genus Iamia. Next base: position 2,711 of record JAAYBP010000387.1, read on the forward strand.
GCGGGCGTCGGGAACGAGATCCTCGAGCCGGAGATCCTCGAGGACGGCACCAAGTACTTCGAGCTGACCGCCGAGATCGTCGACTGGGAGGTCGAGCCGGGCAAGACGGTCGAGGCCTGGACCTACAACGGCACCGTGCCCGGACCGGAGATCCACCTCGAGGTGGGCGACCGGGTCCGGATCGACCTGACCAACGAGACGCCGCTCGGCACCGACCTGCACATGCACGGCGTCAAGCTGCCCAACGACATGGACGGCGTCGCCCCCTACACGCAGGACCTGATCCTGCCGGGCGAGACCTTCACCTACGAGTTCACCGCCACCAAGATCGCGGTGGCGATGTACCACGCCCACGTCCACGGCCAGGAGAGCGTGCCGAACGGGATGCTCGGCATGATCTACATCGGCGACATGCCGATCCCCGACATCGAGACGATCCGCGACGCTGTCGCCGACGAGAGCGTGCCCGACGACGTCACCATCGACCAGGAGCTGTCGATGGTCCTGAACGACGCCGGCACCATCGGCTACGCCCTGAACGGCAAGAGCTTCCCCGCCACCGCGCCGGTCGCCGGCACGGTCGGTGACTGGGTGATGGTCCACTACGCCAACGAGGGCGTGCAGATCCACCCGATGCACCTGCACCAGATGGACCAGATCGTGATCGCCAAGGACGGCATCCCGCTGACCAGCCCGTACGCGGTCGACACGCTGAACGTCGGACCCGGCGAGCGCTACACCGTGATCTTCCGCATGGAGGCCCCCGGCGTCTGGGTCTGGCACTGCCACATCCTCCCCCACGTCGAGCGCGACACCGGGATGTTCGGGATGGTGACCGCGGTCATCGTCGAGGAGGAGGGCGAGGAGTAGTCCCGGGGGGCCCTCGGGTTCCAGGGGCCCGGGAGCGGGGGGAGGTTGACCCTGGGCGGGGTGCGGTCGCGGCCGTCACCCTCGCCTAGGGTCGGCCCGCCCATGGGTGCCACCGAGACCGACCCTCCGGAGCCCCCGTCGAGCCCCGCCGGATCGAGGCCCGGGCTCGGGGTGGCCGGGGCCGGGCGATGGCGGCGCGATCCGGTCGCCCGGCTGGTCGCGGCGGCGACGTTCGTCGGGCTGGTCGCCCGGTTGGCCTGGCTCCTCTGGGTCGGTGAGCGGGTGCCGCAGACCGCCCTGATCGACCCGGCCCGCTACCTGGGCTTCGCCCGGAACCTGGCCGACGGGCGGGGCTACCGCGAGATGCTCACCGGGCAGCCGACCGCCTACTACCCGCCGGGCTACCCGTTCTTCCTCGGCGGGCTCCAGGTCCTCCACGACCGGCTGCCGCTCGGCGGGTCGTTCGTGTTCTTCGTCGGCGCGGTGCAGGCCGCGGTGGGCGCCCTGCTGGTGCCGCTCGGTGCGTTCGTGGCCCGCCGGGTCGGCTCGCGCCCGGCCGCCGTGGTGGCCGCGTTCGTGCTCGCCCTGTACCCGAACCTGGTGTTCCACACCGCCGTCGTGCTCGGCGAGACGCTCTACAACACGCTCTTCATGGCGTTCCTCGCGGTGGCGGTCAGCCGTCGGTGGAGCGGACGGCGGCTGACCCCGGCGTTCGCGGCGGCGACCGCCGCGCCGCTGGCCCTGGCGATCATGGTGCGGCCGATCTCGGCGGTCGTCGTGCCCGCCCTCGTCCTGTGCTGGTGGCTGGGGGCCCGCGACCTCCGGGTCGTCCTGCGGGCGACCGGCGCGCTGGCGGTCGTGCTGGCCGCGGTGATGGTCCCGTGGGCGGTGCGGAACCAGATCGTGATGGGCGCGTTCGTTCCGATGTCGACCAACACCGGCGACAACCTGTGCATCGGCCACCACGACGGGGCGACCGGTGGCTTCGCCCCCTGCCTCGGCGAGGAGGGGGCCGAGCCGGGCCCCGAGACCGAGGTCCGCAACGACGACGACAAGACCGCCGAGGCGCTGCGCTGGATGCGGGGCCACTGGCGTGAGGAGCCCCGGCTGACCTGGCGGCGGTTCCGCGTGATGTTCCTCGACGACGGTGACCACGACGCCATCGAGGCGATCCAGTCGTACCCGAACCCCCTGCTCGGCACCGAGCGGTGGATGGCGCCGGCGACCGAGCGGCGCCTGGTCGGGGCGGCCGATGCGTCCTACCTCGTGGTGGGCGTGATCGGAATGGTGGGGCTCGTACTCCTGATCCGTCGGCGCGAGCCGTTCGGCGTGCTCGTCGTCCTCAGCGCCCTCGGCACCGCGGCGGTGCCGCTCGCGTTCTTCGGCGACTCGCGATTCAAGGTGCCGGTCGTGCCGCTGCTCGTCATCGCGGGAGCGGTCGCCATCGGAGTGGCGGTCGAGGCGATCGGGCGCAGCCGCGTCCGCGTGGCCGGATCGGAGACGGGCCCGGCAGACTGATCGGCATGTCGCCCGCCGCCGAGGAGCCCGATCCGAACCCGGACCCGGTCTCCTCCGCCGCGGCTGCGGCCCGGGCGGTCTGGCGGCGGCTGGAGGTCGTCCACGCGGTCACCTACTTCGCCCCCTCGGCCGCGGCGGCGTTCGCGGACGCGGGCTACCGGGGCTTCTGGATGGGCTACTTCGCCGGCCGGGCGGCGCCGCTCGGGCCGGTCGGCCCGCAGGTGGTGGGCGCGCTCTTCTACAACTTCGCCCCCGAGCGGGTGGCGCGCGCGCTGCCCGACGCCTGGGGGTTCGCCGGTCCCGACGCCGCCCTCGCCGCCCGTCGGGACGGCGCGGTCGCGGCCCTCCGAGGGGCGTGGGAATCAGCCGGCAGCGAGGCTGACACCGTGGCCGAGGCGGCGGATCTGGCCCGCCGGGCCGCCGAGGCCGCCCCGGTCGACGGACGTGCCCTCTTCGCCGCCAACTCGGCGCTGCCCTGGCCCGCCGACCCGGTCGCCCGGCTGTGGCACGCCGCCACGCTGCTCCGCGAGCACCGCGGCGACGGCCACGTCGCGCTCCTGGTGGCGCTCGGGCTCTCGGGACGCGAGAGCAACGTGTTCCAGGTGGCGGCGGGCAACGTCGACCGCCGGATGATCGAGCGGGCGCGCGACTACTCCGAGGCCGAGTGGATCGAGGTCACCGACGCCCTGGTCGGACGGGGCCTGCTGACCTCGGACGGTGGGCTCACCGACCGCGGTGCCGCCCTACGGGCCGACCTCGAACGGCGCACCGACGAGTTGGCGGCGTCGGCCTACGCGGCGCTGAGCGCGGAGGAGCTGTCCCGTCTGATCGACCTCCTGGGCCCCCTGGCGCGCGCCGTCGTCGCCGCCGGCGACCTGCCGGCGCGCACGCCGATGGGCCCGACGCTCGGTGAGTGATCCGCCGTGCCGATCCACCTCACCGCCGACGACGCGCGCGAACCGCCGCCCGACTGGAAGCGCATGCTGTGGCGCGGCTTCACCCGCCGCTGTCCCCGCTGCGGTGAGCGTCGCGTGTTCCGCACGTGGTGGTCGATCAAGGAACGCTGCCCCCGGTGCGGCATGGCCTTCATCCGCGAGGAGGGCTACTTCACCGGGGTCTACCTGCTGAACCTCGCGCTGGTGCTCGCCGTGCTGTTCGTGATGGCGATCGCCTTCGCGATCTGGCTCAGCGAGAACCCGGGGGCGTCGCTGGTTCCGGCGCTGCTGGTCGGCGCGCTGGTGGCGGTGGTGCTCCCGGTCGTCGGCTACCCGTTCGCCCGCACGACGTGGGCGGCGCTCGACCTGCTGATGACCCCGATGGAGCTCGACGAGATCGCCGAGGCCGCGGCGATAGAGGTCGACGGCTTCCCCGCGGACGACGGTCCGCCCGCTGACGACGGTGGTCTCGCCGGCGACGACGACGTGGAGCCTGACGCCGACGACTGACCGCGGACGACGGTGGTCTCGCCGGCGGCGGTCGGCCCGGTGACGACGGTCGTCCCGCCGGGACCGCGACGTGGAGCCTGACGCCGACGGCTTACCGCTCCGATCCGGGTCAGGCGCGCCCGCGGGTGTGCCCTGTGGTGTCGCGGTGTTAGGCATCGGGCGCGCCTGCTTGCGCGGGCCCGTGGTCTCGCGGCCTCGGGGCTCCGGGCTCGGTAGTCGGGCTCACCGGTGCCGGTTGTCCGCACGCGGGGTCGCGGCGGCGGTGGGGTCTACCCGCCCGGCCGCGGCCGGCCCGGCCCGACCGGGTCGTAGCCTCGACCGGGTGCCGCCGGTCGCCACCTCCGATCCGGCCGATCGGGTCGCCCCCGTCGAGTCGGACGCGACGCTCCGGGGCGCGCCGCTGCCCCCCGGGACGACGCTCGGCGGGCGGTACCGGCTCGGCGCCCCTCTGGGTCGGGGCGGCTTCGGCATCACCTACGCCGCGCACGACGCCCGCCTCGACCGCCCGGTGGCGGTCAAGGAGCTCTTCCCCGAGGGCGCGGGCCGCCGTGGGCTCGACGTCGTCGTGGGCCCCGATGCGTCGGCCGCGCTCGCCGACGCGCGGGCCCGCTTCCGCCGGGAGGCGACCACGCTCGCCCGGTTCGCCCACCCGAACATCGTGCGGGTGTTCGCCGTGCTCGAGGCCCACGGCACGCTGTACATCGTCCTCGAGCGCATCGACGGCCGGACCCTCGCCGACGAGCTGCGACGGCGGGGTGGCCCGCTCACCGAGCCCGAGGCGCTGGAGGTCGCCGGGCAGGTCGGCGCCGCCCTGACCGCGATCCACGCCGCCGGGGTGCTCCACCGGGACGTGAGCCCCGCCAACCTGGTGCGCACCGCCGAGGGACGGGTCGTGCTGATCGACTTCGGCCTCGCCCGGCCGTTCGCGCCGGACCGGACGACCGCGATGACCCGCGTCGTCACGCCCGGCTACGCCCCGCCCGAGCAGCACCGCGGCGAGGCCCGCTTCTCGGCCCGCTCCGACGTGTACGCGCTCGGCGCGTCGCTGCACCGCCTCCTCACCGGACGGGTGCCCCCGACGCCGGGACAGCGGGCCGCGGGAATCGAGCCCCCTGTGGTGTGGCGGTCCAACCCGACGGTCTCACGGGCGACGAGCGACGCCATCTCCTCCGCCCTGGCGCTCGACCCCGCCGACCGACCGGCCGACGTGCCCGCTCTGCTCCGGCGCCTCGGCCTGACGGTCGACGAGGTCGCCGGCGCGTCGGCCCTCTCGGGCCCGGACGCTTCCTCCGATCCCGCAGATCAGCGGCTCGATCTCGCACATCACCGGCTGGGTCCCGCTGGTCGGGCGACCGTTCCGGCGGGCCCGGCGACCGATGCGGCGGGCCTCGGCATCGACGCGCTCGGGGCGCTCGACCGGGCGCCCGATGCGGACCCGGGGCCGCATCGGCGGTCGTGGATGGTGCCGGCGCCGGTGGCTCCGATCGCGCCGGTGGCTCCGATTCCGGTGGCTCGGCCGATTCC
>JAAYBP010000388.1 GCA_012730075.1 Acidimicrobiales bacterium
CAGAGGTGCGGGTCGGCCATCGACACCAGCCGTCGCTCGTCGATCGTCGTCACCCTGCCCTCGTCGTCGCGCACGCGGAGTCGGCGCCGCAGCATCCCGTGGCGCATGTCGAGGGTCTGGCGCAGGTCCTCGACCGTGGCGGTGTCGGGGGCGAACCAGGGGCCGGGGCGGCCGTCGGAGGGTCGCGCCGGGGCGGCCCGGAAGGTGAGCGGCAGCCAGTTGGGCTGGTTGACGAGGCTCTCGTGGACGATCCGCGCCCCGGCCAGCTCGGTGGTCAACCGGTTGTAGATGCCCGCGACGTAGGTGCCGGGGTAGTGGACGTCGTCGGCGACCGACTCGGGTGCCGCGCCGCGGGTGCCGAGGTAGCCGTTGCCCAGGGTGCAGAGCGCCTCGCGCCGACCCTCGACCTCGGGGTGGACGCCCACGAAGTCGAACTCCCAGCCGGTGCGGGCGACGAGGCCTGGGTCGTTGACCGGCGCGCCGCCACCGCCCACTAGCGGACCTTCACCTCGGCCAGGTCAGCGACGACGGCGTCGGCGCCGGCGTCCCTCAGTGCCTCGGGGTCGTCGTGACGGGCGACGCCGATGACCAGGCCGAACCCGCCGGCCCGCCCGGCGGCCACGCCGGAGACCGCGTCCTCGATGACGACCGCCCGGCCCGGGTCGGTGCCGAGGCGGCGAGCCGCCTCCAGGAACGTCGCCGGATCGGGCTTGCCGGGGAGACCGAGGTCCTCGATGTCGGTGCCGTCGACGGTGGCGTCGAAGCGGTCGGCCAGGCCGGCGGACTCGAGGATCTCGGCCCGGTTGCGGCTGGCGGTGACGACCGCGGTGGCCACCCGCCGGGCCCGGACCGCGTCGAGCAGGGCGATCGAGCTCGGGAAGTTGTCGACCCCGCCGGCCTCGATCGCCTCGTGGAAGTACTGGTTCTTCCGGTTGGCGAGCGCCCAGGCGGTGCCGGTGCCCGGCGGGTCGTCGATCGAGCCGAGCGGTAGGTCGATGCCGCGGTCGGCGAGCACGGCGACCACGCCGTCGATGCGCGCCCGCCCGTCGACGAGGCGGCGGTAGTCCTCGGGCGTGAAGGGCTCCTGGTCGCGGCCGGAGACCGCGGGCAGCGCCTCGTCGAACAGCCGCGTCCACGCGGTCATGTGGGTGGCGGCGGTGTCGGTGAGCACGCCGTCCATGTCGAAGAGGACGGCGTCCACCGCGCCGCTGTCGATCACCGGGTCACCCACCGCCACCTACTCGGCCTCCGCCCGGTCGTCGCGATCGCCGCCGAGCGCCTCGGCGAGGGTGTTCCACGAGAGGGTGGCGCACTTGATGCGGACCGGGAACTTCACGACGCCCTGGAGGGCGGCCAGGTCGCCGAGGTCGGCCGTGGGCGCCTCGACCTCGACCTCCTCGCCGCCTTCGAGGGTGGACTCGTGGATCGACATCATCGCCTTGAAGGCCCGGGTCAGCTCCTCGATCTCGGCCCGGGTCCGGCCCTTGACCGCCGCGCTCATCATCGACGCGGACGATTGGCTGATCGAGCAGCCCTGGCCGGCGATGCGGATCTCGTCGAGCTGGTCGCCGTCCATCTGCACGTAGACCACGACCTCGTCGCCGCACAGCGGGTTGAAGCCCTCGGTGCGCGTCGCCGGCGGCACCTCGAGCTCACCCCGGTTCCGCGGGCTGCGGTAGTGATCGAGGATGATCTCTCGGTAGAGGTCTTCGAGTCCGGGCATCGTGCGCTTCGTTCGGTGGGTGGAGGGGGACGGGTGGGGGAGCGGGTCAGGGGGCGAAGAAGTCTGACGCGGCGGCGATGGCCTCGGCCAGCGCGTCGACGTCGTCGGTGTCGTTGTAGACGTACAGCGATGCTCGCGCGGTGGCGCTGGCGCCGAGGACCTTCATCAGCGGCTTGGCGCAGTGGTGGCCGGCGCGGACGCACACGCCGCGCTCGTCGAACACCTGGGTGAGGTCGTGGGGGTGGATGTCGCCGACCGAGAACGACAGGACCCCGCCCCGCTCGGCGGGCTCGGACGGGCCGTGCACGACCACCTCGTCGCCGAAGCGGTCGGCGAGGGTGCGCAGGGCGTATCCGGTGAGCGCGACCTCGTGCTCGCGGATGGCCTCCATGCCGAGGCCCGACAGGTAGTCGACCGCCGCGCCCAGCCCGACCGCCTCGGCGATCGGCGGGGTACCGGCCTCGAACTTCCACGGGAGCTCGTTGGCCGTGAACCCCTCCTTGGTGACGTTGAGGATCATCTCGCCGCCGCTCAGGAACGGAGGCGTCGCGTCGAGGACCTCCTCGGTGCCCCACAGCACGCCGATGCCGGTGGGACCGCACATCTTGTGGCCGGTGAAGGCGACGAGGTCGGCGCCCCACGCGGCGACGTCGGTGGCCATGTGGGGCACGTACTGGCTGGCGTCGATCACGGCCAGGGCCCCGACCCGGCGGGCGGCGGCGACCAGGCGCTCGACCGGGGTGAGCGTGCCGAGCACGTTCGACATCGCCGCGAACGACAGCACCTTGGCCCCGTCGAGCAGGCGGTCGAGGTCGGTCAGGTCGAGGTGGCCGTCGGGACCGACCGGGATCCAGCGCAGCTCGATGCCGACCTCGGCGCGGAGCTGGTGCCAGGGGACGATGTTGGCGTGGTGCTCGAGCTCGGTGATGACGACCGGGTCGCCCTCGCGGAGGTGGGCCCGGCCCCACGCCTTGGCGACCAGGTTGAGCGCCTCGGTGGCGTTCTTGGTGAACACGACCTGTCGGGCCCGGTCGGCGCCGATGAACCGGGCGACCTTGGCGCGGGCGCCCTCCAGGGCGGCGGTGGCCTCCTCCGCGATCAGGTACGTGCCCCGGTGCACGTTGGCGTTGGAGCGCTCGTAGTAGGTCGTGATCGCGTCGAGGACGGCCTGCGGCTTCTGCGACGTGTTGGCCGAGTCGAGGTACACGAGTCGATGCCCGCGGACCTCGCGGCCCAGGATGGGGAAGTCCTTGCGGACGGTGGCGACGTCGAGGGGGTCGGTGCTCATGCGGCGTCACCGGTCCACTTGCCGTAGCCCTCGGCCTCCAGTTCGGTGGCCAGCTCCGGCCCGCCGGTGAGGACGATGCGGCCGTCGACGATCAGGTGGACCACGTCGGGCGCCAGCTCGTCGAGCAGGCGCTGGTAGTGCGTGATGACGACGACGCCGAGGTCGGGTCGGTCGCGGCGGACCTCCTCGACCCCGCGCGCCACCGTGCGGAGGGCGTCGATGTCGAGCCCGCTGTCGGTCTCGTCGAGGATCGCGACCTCCGGTTCGAGGATCGCCATCTGGAGGACCTCGTTGCGCTTCTTCTCGCCGCCGGAGAAGCCGTCGTTCAGGTGGCGGTCGGCGAAGGACGGGTCGATGCCGAGGCGCTCCATCCACTCCATGATCGAGAGCCGCAGCTCCAGCATCGACAGGTCGATCCCCTTGCGGGCCGACAGGGCCTGGCGGAGGAAGTTGAGCACCGACACGCCCGGGATGGCCTGCGGGTACTGGAAGGCGAGGAACATCCCGGCCGCGCCACGTGCGTCGGGGCCCCAGTCGGCGATGTCGTCGCCCCGGAAGCGGACGGTGCCCCCGGTGACCTCGTACTCGGGGCTGCCGAGCAGCACGTTGGCGAGCGTCGACTTGCCCGAACCGTTGGGGCCCATCACCGCGTGGACCTCGCCGGGGCGCACCGTCAGGGTGACGCCGTTCAGGATGTCGTCGCCGCCGTCGGTCGGGGCGGCGCGCAGATCCTCGATCTCGAGGACGGGAGGATCGACGGCGTCGGCCATGGGGTCAGGGTACGAGGTGCCGGTGCCCCGGCACTACTGCTGGTCACGGCGGCCGCCCGGCCGGTCACCGCCGGGAGGTCACCAGCCGCGCTCGTGCCACTCGTCGAGGTGCGGCCGCTCGTCGCCGAGCGTGGTCGACGCCCCGTGGCCGGGGAGGACCAGCGTCTCGTCGGGCAGGACGAACAGCCGTTCCTCGAGCGAGCGCATGATCGTCGGGAAGTCTCCGCCCTCGAGGCTGGTGTTGCCCGGCCCGCCCGGGAACAGGGTGTCGCCGCTGAAGAGCAGCGGGGTGTCGTCGACGGTGAAGCACACCGACCCCGGGGTGTGGCCCGGCGTGTGGAGGGCCCGCATGCGCAGTCGGCCGACCTCGATCACCTCGTCGTCGTCGATCGTCGTGTCGTAGCTGGGCAGCATCGCCGCGTCGGCGGCGGTGACGGCGACGTCGTAGCCCGCGTCGCGCAACTCCGGCACGGCCTGGATGTGGTCCCAGTGGCCGTGGGTCTCGAGCACGCGCCGTACGCCGAGGGCCCGGCACAGGTCGAGCAGGCGCTCGTGCTCGTTGGCGGCGTCGAGGAGCACGGCGTCGCCGGTCTCGGTGCAACGCAGCACGTAGACGTTGTTCTCGAACGGGCCGACCACGACGGCGTGGACCTCCACGCCGGTCGCCGCCCAGATCTCGGTGGATCCCATGGGGACCCAGTGTGCCGGGCCGTGGCGCGGGCCGCGTCGGGGCGCACGACGCGTCGGGCCTCGGTGCCTATCGTTGACCGGTCGGACGGTCCGCCCCCCTCCCACGACCCACCAGGAGCACCGATGAGCGACACGCCGCAGGGACCCGGCTGGTGGCAGGCCAGCGACGGCCGCTACTACCCGCCCGAGTCGGCGCCGGGGGCGGTGCCGACCCCGCCGCCCGCCGCGCCGGCCACGCCGCCGCCCGGCACCGCTCCGGGGTCGGTCCCTGGGGGTACCGACGCGACGGTGGCGTTCAACGCTCCGACGCCCGCGCCGGGCGCGCCCGG
>JAAYBP010000389.1 GCA_012730075.1 Acidimicrobiales bacterium
ACCGTCTCGTAGCGGGTGTCGAGGTCGGCGTCGAGGATCTCGTGCGAACCGCCGAGGCACTCGGTGACCTGATCGCTGGTGAGCTCGACGTGGACGCCGCCGGCCCAGGTCCCTTCGGCGGCGTGGGCCCGGAAGAACCCGGCGATCTCGTCGAGGATGTCGTCGAAGCGGCGCGTCTTGTGCCCCGACTCCGACGTGAACGTGTTGCCGTGCATCGGGTCGCAGGCCCACACGACGGGGTGTCCGGCGTCGCGCACGGCGGCGAGCAGCGGCCTCAGGCCCTCCTCGATGCGCCCGGCGCCCATGCGGGAGATGAGCGTGAGGCGACCCGGGATGCGGTCGGGGTTCAGCGCCTCGCACAGGCCGAGCACCTCGTCGGGCGTCGCCGTGGGGCCGACCTTGCAGCCGATCGGGTTGGCGACGCTGGCGAAGTAGGCGACGTGGGCGCCGTCGAGTCGGCGGGTGCGCTCGCCGATCCAGATCATGTGCGCGGAGGTGGCGAAGCGCTCACCGGTGAGGGGATCGACGCGGGTGAGGGCCTCCTCGTAGGGGAGCAGCAGCGCCTCGTGGCTCGTGTAGAAGTCGGTCTGGTGCAGCGTCGGAAGGGACGCGGTATCGACCCCGCAGGCGCCCATGAAGCGGAGGGCGCGACCGATCTCGTCGGCGAGGTCCTTGTACTGGCGGCCCTGCGGCGTGGCGTCGACGAAGCTCTGGGTCCAGGCGTGCACCCGGTTGAGGTCGGAGAAGCCGCCCCGGGTGAGCGAGCGCAGCAGGTTCAGCGTCGACGCCGACTGGTGGTAGGCGCGCAGCAGGCGCTCCGGATCGGGGACGCGGGCCTCGGCGGTGAAGGCGTCGTCGTTGACGATGTGACCGCGGAACGACGGCAGGGTCACGTCGCCGACGGTCTCGGTGTCGGAGGACCGGGGCTTGGCGAACTGGCCGGCGATGCGGCCGATCTTCACCGTCGGCACGCCCGAGGAGTAGGTGAGCACGACCGCCATCTGGAGGATCACCTGGAGGCGACGGCGGACCGACTCGGCCGAGAACGACGTGAACGACTCGGCGCAGTCGCCGGCCTGGAGCAGGAACGCCCGGCTCTCGGCGACCCGTCCCAGCGCCTCGGTGAGGTCGCGGGTCTCGCCGGCGAAGACCAGGGGCGGCAGGGAGGCCAGCTCCTTGGTGACGCGCTCGAGCGCGCCGGGGTCGGGCCAGTTCGGTTGCTGCTCGGCGGGACGGGTGGTCCACGCCTGCGGTTCGGGGTCGCGCTCGACGGTGAGCATGGGATCAAGCGTGCCCGGTGCCGGGCCGGCGGTCCAAGTGCGATTCGCGCAGGACCTCCGGCAGGGATCGACGAAGACTGGTCATTTCGCGCATCGTTCGTGGGTGGGAGGGGGTCGGCGCCGGGCGGATCGCGGCGTTCAGGCCGCCGACATCCGGGCCTCGGCCTCGGTGCGGACGGTGTTGACCGCCCGCTTCACGAGGCGCCGGGCGGCCTCGGCGGTGACGCCCAGCTCGTCGCCCACCTCGCGGTAGCTGCGGCGGCGGCCGTCGTTGATGCCGAAGCGCTGCTCGACCGCGTACCGGGCCCTCGGATCGAGGACCTCGAGCAGGCCGGTGGCGTACTCCTCCTCGGCGCGAGCCATCACGATCGCCTCGGGTCCCGCGGTGTCGTCGGCGAGCAGGTCGATCAGCTCGTTGCCGTCGTCGTCGCCGACGGTGCGGTCGAGCGAGGTCGGCGTGGTCAGGCGGTGCAGCGTCGCGTGCTCGTCGTCGAGCTCGTCGCCGTCACCGGACGCCTGTCGCAGGGCGGCCCGCAGGCTGGCCGAGCGGTCGCCGGGCAGGCGGATCAGGCTCGCCTTCTGGTCGAGAGCCCGGCCGATGGCCTGGCGGATCCAGAAGGTGGCGTAGGTGGAGAACTTGAACCCCTTGCGCCAGTCGAACTTGTCGACGGCGTGCTCGAGGCCGATGTTGCCCTCCTGCACCAGGTCGAGCAGCTCCATGCCCGGTGGGAGGGGGTAGCGGCGGGCGACGCTCACGACCAGCCGCAGGTTCGCCCGGATGAAGCGGTCCTTCGCCTCGGCCGCCTTGCGGTCGGCCCGACGCAGCTCCGGCGAGCTCTCGCCCGCCGCCATGCGCTCCCGGGCAGCGACGCCGGCCTCGATGACCCGCGCCAGCTCCTTCTCCTCATCGGCGGTGAGGAGGGGGACCAATCCGATCTCGTTCAGGTACTGACCAACTGAATCACTCATTGCCGCTCCTGCAACGTCGTCGCCCCCTCTCGTATTCCGACGCCCGGGCCGGCCGGACGCCTCGATGGGGGTGGCTACCGTGCAACCGTGCCCCGGTCAGAAGCCTTCCGGTCCCCCCGGTGACGTCGGTCACCGGGGGCGCGCCCCGGAGGGTCGGTCTGTTCGGCGGGACGTTCGATCCGCCGCACATCGCCCACCTGGTCGTCGCCGTCGACGTGCGCCACCGGCTCGGGCTCGACGAGGTGCTGCTGGTGCCGAACGGCGATCCGTGGCAGAAGCGCGGCACCCGGCCGATCACCCCGGCCCGCACCCGGCTGGCCCTGGTCGAGGCGGCCGTCGCGGGCATCCCGGGGGTGGGCGTCAGCGCCGTCGAGGTCGACCGCCCGGGTGCGAGCTACACGATCGACACGGTCGAGGCGATGCTCGCCGACGAGCCCGGCCTCGACCTGGTGCTGGTCGTGGGGTCCGATGCCGCCCACGGGCTGACCACCTGGGAACGCCACGGCGACCTGCTCGCCCTGGTCACGGTCGCCGTCGTCGACCGCCCGGGCGCATCGGCCGGGATCCCAACGATCGAGGGGGCGCGCCTGGTCCCGGTCGAGGTGCCCGCGCTCGAGGTGTCGAGCACCGACCTCCGTCATCGGGTCGCCGCGGGTGCGCCGATCGACGCCCTCACCCCGCCGGCGGTGGTCGACCTGGTCCGCGACCGGGGCCTGTACCGCTGAACGGGCCCGGCCCCCCACCTGCCCGCGACGCGGCGCCCGGGGCGACAGGTGGAACCCGGTACCGGGTGTCGTCGACGGCGGGAGGAGTCCGGTGCCACCGGCGCGGAGGGGGAGGGGACCTATCGTGGGGCCGATGACCGACCCGCCATCCTCGGATGGCAGGACAGTCCGCTCCGACTCCGCGTCCCGGCTCGCCGCCCTGCTGGCCGACGTGGTCGAGAACCCGGCTCCTGCACCGATCGACGACGACGCACCGGCCCCCGGTGG
>JAAYBP010000390.1 GCA_012730075.1 Acidimicrobiales bacterium
ACCCCCGTGCCCCCGCTCGACTCCTACGCCCTGCGCCTCGTCGTCACCCGCACCCTCTACGACGACGGCACCCTCACCCGCGAGGCCCCCGACATCGCGGCGCTGGCCGCCGACGCGCCGCTGCGCGTCAACCCCGCGGTGATCGACCGCCTCGGCGTGGCCGACGGCACCCTCGTCCGGGCGATCTCCCCCCGGGCGACGGTCACGGTCCCCGTCGTCTCCGACCCCACCGTCCCCCGCGACGTGGCCGCGGTCGCGTTCCGTCGCACCGGCGGCGTCGGCGACCTGATCGACAGCGGCGAGCCGGTCACCGAGATCCGCGTGGAGACGACGTGACCCCGGCGCAGGTCCTCGCCCTCGACCCGCTGCTGATCGACGTCGACTGGGGCGTCGTCGGCATCGTCGTCCTCAAGGTCGTCGTCGCCTTCACCCTGCTGCTGGTGTCGGTGCTGTTCATGGTGTGGTTCGAGCGCAAGGCGGTCAGCGACCTCCAGAACCGCATCGGCCCGAACCGGGCGGGGCCCTTCGGCCTGTTCCAGACCATCGCCGACGGCCTCAAGTTCTTCATGAAGGAGGACTCGATCCCCGACCGGGCCGACCGGCGGGTGTTCGTCCTCGCCCCCTACCTCGCCGCGGTGCCCGCGTTCCTCGTGTTCGCGGTCGTTCCCATCGGGGGCGACTTCTCCGACGGCAACCGGGGCGTCATCCGCATCTTCGGCCACGACACCCTGATGCAGGTCGCCGACCCGCCCGTCGGCATCCTCTTCGTGCTGGCCATGTCGGGCATCGCCGTCTACGGCATCATGCTCGCCGGCTGGTCGTCGGGCTCGAAGTACCCGCTGCTCGGCTCGGTGCGGGCCTCGGCCCAGATGGTGTCCTACGAGGCCGCCCTCGGCCTGTCGGTCGCGGCGGTCGTGCTGTTCTCCGAGACCCTCAGCACCAACGGCATCGTCGCCGCCCAGGTGCCGTGGGGGTGGAACCTGTGGGCCACCGGGCTGGTGCCGTTCGTGATCTTCCTGATCGCCGCCACCGCCGAGCTGAACCGCCCGCCGTTCGACCTGGTCGAGGCCGAGCAGGAGCTCGTCGGCGGGTTCAACACCGAGTACGCCAGCTTCCGCTTCGCCCTGTTCTTCCTCGCCGAGTTCATGAACGTCGTCACCATGTCGGCGATCATCGTCACCCTGTTCCTCGGCGGCCCCGCCGGCCCCGTCCTCGTCGGGCCGGGCTGGATGTGGGGCACGATCTGGTTCACGGTGAAGCTGCTCGGCTTCCTGTTCCTGTTCGTGTGGTTCCGGGCCACGCTGCCGCGGTTCCGCTACGACCAGCTCATGGTGCTCGGTTGGAAGGTGCTGATCCCGCTGGCGCTGGGCTGGTTCCTGCTGCTCGCCGGGCTCAAGGTCGCCGACGGCGCCGACTGGAACCCGATCGCCGTGGTCGCGGTCGCCGCGGTCGGCCTGCTCGCCGGCTACGGACTGCTCGCCTCGGCGCTGTGGGCGGCCCGCCGCAACCGCGAGCTCGAGGGTGAGGTGAGCATCTGATGGGCTACCTCGGAGGCTTCTGGGTCACCCTGCGCCAGATCGGGCGCAAGCAGCGCAAGACCCGCCCCTACGTCAAGGACGAGGGCGGCAAGCGCGACAAGCCGGTCCGGCTCCACGGCCGTCACGTCCTCAACCGCTACGAGGACGGCATGGAGAAGTGCATCGGGTGCGAGCTCTGCGCGGGCGTGTGCCCGGCGCGCTGCATCTACGTGCGCGGTGCCGACAACCCGCCCGACGCACCGGTCAGCCCCGGCGAGCGCTACGGCTTCGTCTACGAGATCAACTACCTCCGCTGCATCCACTGCGACCTGTGCGTCGAGGCGTGCCCCACCGAGGCGATCACCGAGTCGAAGCTGTTCGAGTTCTCCTTCACCAACCGGCAGGACGCGATCTACACCAAGGCCGAGCTGGTCGTCGACGATGCCGGCCTGCCCCAGCAGCTCCCGTGGGAGGACTGGACCGACGCCGAGGTCGTCGCGCCGCTCACCTCCGCGTGGATGCGCGCCACCAGCCCGTCCGGCGACGCCCGCTACACCGGGCAGGTCGCCTGGTCCGGCGAGCTGGGCTTCGGCGTGCGCGACCCGGAGCCCGCCCAGGCCGACTCCGACGCCGCCGACCCCGTCCGCGGCGCCCACCGGGCGTCCACGCCGGGAGCCGGCCACTGATGGTCGAGTCCTTCGTCTTCGCCGTCGCCGCGGTGGTGATCGTCGCCGGCGCCGTCGGCGTGCTCGTCAACCGCAACCCGGTGCACGCCGCCCTGTCGCTCGTCGCCACCCTGTTCGGCGTGGCCGTGCTGTTCGTGGCGCTCGAGGCCAACTTCCTCGCCGCCGTGCAGGTCATCGTCTACGCCGGCGCGATCGTCGTGCTGTTCCTCTTCGTGATCATGCTGCTCGGCGTCGACCAGTCCGAGGACCTCGACGTCGAGCCGCTGATCGGGCAGCGTCCGGCGGCGATCGCCATCGGCGTCGTGCTGATCATCGGGCTGACCGGCGTCGTGCTCACCAGCTCGCTCACCGGCGCCCCCGCCGCCCACGAGTGGGTCCGCGACGGCGCCGAGGTCGCCCAGATCGGGCGCCTGCTGTTCACCGACTACGTATTCGCCCTCGAGATCACCTCGCTCCTCCTGCTCGTCGCGGTGGTCGGCGCCGTCACCCTCGCCCGGACGATCCGCGGCGAGACCGTCGACCTCGACGAGCCGGTGCCGGTCCTGCCCGGAGACCCGGTCGACCTGATCGACGAGGACGTCGAGTGATCGTCGGCGCCGTCTCCGCCCACCTCTACCTGTCGCTGTCGGCCCTGCTCTTCGGCCTGGGCGCGATCGGCGTCATGGTGCGGCGCAACCCGCTCGTGATGTTCATGAGCATCGAGCTGATGCTCAACGCGGTCAACCTCACGTTCGTCACCTTCGCCCGCGAGCTCGACGACCTCGCCGGCCAGGTGGTCGTGCTGTTCGTGCTCGTGGTCGCCGCCGCCGAGGTGGTCGTCGGCCTCGGCATCATCGTTTCCGTACTCCGACAGCGTCCCGGTGCCACCGCCGACGACGCGTCGCTGCTGAGGGGCTGACGCGGGTGCTCGAACTGACCTGGCTCATCCCCGCCCTGCCCCTGGCCGGCTTCGTGGTCCTGCTGGTCGCCGGCCGTCGCCTCGGCGAGCCGCTCGCGGGCTGGCTCGCCACCGCGGCGGTCGGCGGCTCGTTCGTCGCCACCGCCGTCGTGTTCCTCGGGCTCGTCGCCGAGCCGGCCGCCGAGCGCCGCTTCGGGCAGGTCCTCTTCGAGTGGGTGCCCGCCGGAGGCTTCAGCGTCGACCTCGGCTTCCTGGTCGACCCGCTCTCGGTCGCCATGTGCCTGTTCGTGACGTTCTGCGCCACGCTGATCCACCTGTACGCCATCGGCTACATGCACGGCGACCCGAACTTCACCAAGTTCTTCGTCTACCTGAACCTGTTCGTCTTCTCGATGCTGATGCTCGTGCTGGGCGACAACATGCTCGTCACGTTCCTCGGCTGGGAGGGCGTCGGCGCCTGCTCCTACTTCCTGATCTCGTTCTGGCACACGTCCGACGCCAACGCCTCGGCGGGCAAGAAGGCGTTCGTCACCAACCGGGTCGGCGACTGGGGCTACATGGTCGCCATGTTCCTGACGTTCACCGCGCTGGGGTCGATCCGCTACGTCGACATCGCCGACGGCGCCGCCGGGCTGACCGCCACCACCGCCACCGCCGTGGCCCTGCTGCTGCTGGTCGGGGCCGCCGGCAAGTCCGCCCAGATCCCGCTGTTCGTCTGGCTGCCCGACGCCATGGCCGGCCCCACGCCGGTGTCGGCCCTGATCCACGCCGCCACCATGGTGACCTCGGGCGTCTACCTCTTCACCCGCATGAACGGCGTCGTCGCCGCGGCCCACCCGTGGGTGTCGACGGTGATCGCCGTCATCGGCGTCGCCACCGCCCTCGTCGCCGCGTCGATCGCCGTCGCCCAGAACGACATCAAGAAGGTCCTCGCCTACTCCACGATCTCGCAGCTCGGCTACATGTTCCTGGCGATCGGGTCCGGCGCCTACGTCGCCGCGATCTTCCACATGATCACCCACGCGTTCTTCAAGGCGCTGCTGTTCCTCGGCGCCGGCTCGGTGATCCACGGCATGGCCGACGAGCAGGACATGCGGCGCATGGGCGCGCTCCGCAAGCTGATGCCGGTCACCGCCGTCACCTACATCGTCGGCTGGCTCGCCATCGCCGGCGTACCGCCGTTCTCCGGGTTCTGGTCGAAGGACGAGATCCTGCTCTTCGCCTGGGAGAAGAGCCCGGTCCTCTGGTTCGTCGGCCTGGTGACCGCCCTGCTCACCGCGTTCTACATGAGCCGCCAGGTGTTCCTCACGTTCTTCGGGGAGGCCCGCTGGGACGAGCCGCTCGAGGACGCGGTGCCCGAGCTGGCGGTCGAGCGCGGCCTCCTGCCCTACGAGGGCGAGAACGAGATCGACGACGACATCGAGCAGGTGTACGAGCTCGACCACCTTCCCCACGGCGTCGGTCCGAAGGAGGCGATCCACCCCCACGAGTCGCCGTGGCTGATGACCCTCCCGCTCGTCGTGCTCGCCGTGATGGCCGCGGTGTCGGAGATCATCCAGCTCCCGGTCACCAACACGACCAAGTACCTCGAGCACTGGCTGTACCCGGTCGTCGAGCAGGGCGAGCACCACCTGACGGCGTCGACCGCCACCAAGTGGGGCCTCGCCGTCGTGGCGATCGTCGCCGGGGCCGTCGGCATCCTCGGGGCGGCGTCGATCTACCTGAAGCGACGCCTCGACGAGCAGCCGGCCGCCCCGGAGGTGCTCCGCAACGGCTGGTACTACGACTCCGGACTGGCCGCCTTCATGGGCGGCCCGGGGCGGGCCGCGTTCGAGGCGGTCGCCTGGTTCGACCGCACGATCATCGACGGCGCCGTCAACGGCGTCGCCACCGTCGTCCGCGTCGCCAGCGGCGGCCTCCAGCGCACCCAGACCGGCTTCGTGCGGGCCTACGCCGGCATCGTCACCGCCGGCGCCGTGCTCGTCGTGTTCGTGCTCATCCTGCGGGGGGTGGTCCTGTGATCGCGGCGTCGGGCCACTCGGCCGCCGCCACCTTCCCGCTGCTCACCACCGTCGTGGTGCTCCCGGCGGTCGGCGCCCTGGTCGTCTCGCTGCTGTCGCGCCGCCGCCCCGAGCTGAGCCGCACGATCGGCCTGATCTTCTCGGTGATCACCGGGGCCGTCTCGATCGCCATCCTCGTCGGCTTCGACCGCCACGAGGCCGGTTTCCAGATGGTCGAGAAGGTCACGTGGATCCGCGACCTCGACATCGCCTGGCACCTCGGCGTCGACGGCATCTCGCTGTTCCTCGTCGTGATGACCGGCATCCTGTTCCCGATCGCCCTGCTCGGCGCCCCCGCCCACCACGACGACAAGCCGTTCATCGCCTGGATGCTGCTGCTCGAAGCGGGCTGCATGGGCGTGTTCCTCGCCCTCGACCTCTTCGTCTTCTTCGTGATGTTCGAGATCGTGCTGGTGCCGATGTACTTCCTCATCGCCGGATGGGGCTACGCCGAGCGGCGCTACGCGGCGATGAAGTTCTTCCTGTACACGATGTTCGGCTCGGCGTTCATGCTCGTCGGGCTGGTCGCCACCGCCGTCCTCCACGGCCGGGCCACCGGGCAGATCACGTTCGACCTGGTCACCATCGCCAGCGACCAGGGGGCGATCGCCGCCAACTCGGCCCGCT
>JAAYBP010000391.1 GCA_012730075.1 Acidimicrobiales bacterium
CTACCACGACAAGGCGACCGCCATCGCCTTCGCCACCGCCGCGGTCGATCCGTACACGACCGAGGAGGAGCTGAAGGCGATCGACCGGTTCCGCCGCACGATGGCCGGTGCCGGCGCGGCGGCGACCGGCGACGGCCCCGGGGTCCCCGCCGGAGTGACGGCCGGTGCGGCGGCGGCGCCCCCGGACGCCGAGGCCGACGACGAACTGCCACCGGCCCGGCCGCTCGAGGAGCTGATGGCCGAGCTCGACGACCTGATCGGGCTCGACGCGGTCAAGGCGGAGATCCGCCTCGTCGCCGACCTGATCCGGGTGCAGAACCTGCGGGCCGAGCGGAACCTCCCGGTGGTCGAGCAGAGCCGCCACCTCGTGTTCGCCGGCAACCCGGGCACGGGCAAGACCACCGTCGGACGCCTGCTCGCCGAGATCTACCGCACGCTGGGCGTGGTCGAGCGGGGGCACCTGGTCGAGACCGACCGCAGCGGCCTGGTCGCCGGCTACGTCGGGCAGACCGCCACCAAGGTCGTCGAGGTGTTCGATCGGGCCGACGAGGGCGTCCTCCTGATCGACGAGGCCTACGCCCTGCTCCGCGGCGGCGGCCAGGACTTCGGCCGCGAGGCGATCGACACGATCGTGAAGCTGATCGAGGACCGCCGCGACCGCATCGTGGTGATCGTCGCCGGCTACCTCGACGAGATGGGCGAGTTCATCGACGCCAACCCGGGTCTGAAGTCGAGGTTCCCCAAGACGATCGTGTTCGACGACTACTCCACCGACGAGCTGGTGGCGATCTTCGAGTCGATGGGTGACCGGCAGGGGTACCGGCCCGACGAGGCGGCCGCCGCCAAGGTCCGCGCGTGGTTCGACGCCCAGGACCGCAGCAAGGGCTTCGGCAACGCGCGGGTGGCCCGCAACCTGTTCGAGGCCAGCGTCGCCCGCCACGCCAGCCGGGTCGTCGCCGTCGAGTCACCCACCGACGAGCAGCTCACGACGCTCGTCCCCGACGACGTGCCCGACCTCGACGAGTCGGCCGACTCCTCGATCCGCCGCCCCCGCGCCGAGGGCCCCGCGGCTCCCCCGGATCCGCACGACGCCACGTCCGGTGCGGATGGCCAGCCGTCCTCCGACGAGGGCGACCACGCCGCTCCCGCCGAGGCCGACGGCGGCGCCCCGGGCTGAGGACGCCCCCGGTGCCCCGGTCGCCGTCACGCCGATCGGGGTCGTCCCCGCCCCGGTCGTGCCCGGGTGGGGTCGGGGTCGGCCGCTACCGTCACGGCCATGCCGCCCCGGCTCGCCCGCCTGCTCGCCGTGGTCGCGGCCGTGGCGCTCGTGGTCGGGGCGTTCGTCCTCCGGGGCGTGATCAGCGGTGACGACGACGGGATCGACGGCCCCGGGGTGCCCCTCGTGCGCTGGAAGGTGGTGTGCGACGCCGACCTGGGCGAGGCCTGCGAGCGGCTGGAGTCCTTCCCCGGGATCGAGGAGGTGAAGGTGCTGGCCGCCGGCGAGGTGCTCGGCCCCGGTGAGGGCTCCGA
>JAAYBP010000052.1 GCA_012730075.1 Acidimicrobiales bacterium
GACCGCGTCGCCGACGCCGTCGAGCGGCTGGGGGCGCTGGCCGCCCAGGGCGTCCGTACGATCGTCGACCCGACGGTCGTCGGGCTCGGTCGCTACATACCGCGGATCCAGCGGGTCGCCGAGCAGGTGCCCGACCTGAACATCGTGGTGGCGACCGGTTGCTACACCTACGACGAGGTGCCGTTCTTCTTCCACCACCGGGGTCCGGCCCTGAGCGAGGCGCTCGGGGTCGAGGTCCCCGACCCGATGGTCGACCTGTTCGTCGGCGACCTCACCGACGGCATCGCCGGCACCGGGGTCCGCGCCGCGTTCCTGAAGTGCGCCATCGACCGGAAGGGCCTGACCCCGGGCGTCGAGCGCGTGATGCGGGCGGTCGGCCGGGCCGCGCTCGCCACCGGCGCGCCGGTCACGGTGCACACCCACCCCGGCCGCGAGACCGGCCGGGAGGTGCAGCGGGTGCTGGTCGAGGAGGAGGGACTCGACGCCGGGCGGATCGTGCTCGGCCACAGCGGCGACAGCACCGACGCCGACCACCTCTCCGCCCTCGCCGAGGCCGGGTTCGTGCTGGGCATGGACCGCTTCGGCATCGACCTCGAGCTGCCGTTCGAGGCCCGGTGCGACATCGTGGTCGAGCTGTGCCGTCGCGGGTTCGCCGGGAGCATGGTGCTGTCCCACGACGCCGCCTGCTACATCGACTGGATCGATCCGAACGTCATCGCGTTCATGCCGAACTGGAACTACCTCCACATCGAGCGCGACGTGCTGCCGTACCTGCGGGACCACGGCGTGACCGACGAGCAGATCGACACGATGCTCGTCGCGGTGCCGCGTCGCTACTTCGGGGGCTGACCTGCGGTTCCGCGGTGCGACCCCGCCCCACCCCCGGCTAACATGACCACTGCGGGTCACCGCACCGTCACCCACGGCGGCGCGGGACCCGGATGGCAGGGGCACCGAGCGCGACAGGAGAGCGAAGGGTGGACGACGCGGAGGCCGTCGCGGGCGACCACGTCGCGGCGCGCTCGTCGTACGGTCACGGCGCGCTCGACCCGGTCACCTTCGCGGCGACCGTCGCGGGGTCGAGCGACCTGACCTTCGTGGTCGCCGCCGACACGACCGTCACCTGGATCAGCGACGCGGTCGCCGACCTGCTCGGCCACGATCCGGCCGACGCCGTCGGCCGCTCGATCGCCGAGTACGTGCACCCCGACGACATCGGGCGCGCCGCCGAGGTGGTCGCGCTGGCGGCCGCCGGCGCGTTCGACCGCACGCCGATCACTCCGGCCCTGTACCGGGTCCGCAAGGCCGACGGCGACTGGGTCAGCCTGGAGGTCAACGCGGCGCGGAGCCCGATCGGCGACGGGTCGATGGTGCTGATGGCCCGCGTCGGCGGCGACCTCGTCCTCGCCGACCGCCTGCTCGAGGCGGTCACCGGGCACCAGCCCTTCGACACCCAGGTCGACCTCGTCCTGGAGATGGGCAGGTGGCGGCACCCCAGCGACGGCTACGCCATCCGCTACCGCGACCTCGACGGCGTCCCGCGCGCCCGGACGTCGGACGTGACCCCGGCGCTGGCCGGCCTCGACCGGCTCGACGGGCCCACCCCGTGGGATCGGGTCCGGGCCACCGGTACCGACCAGACGGTCGACGACGTGGCCGGACTCGATCCCGACGACGAGGTGATCGGGCCGGCGCTCGCCGCCGCCGTCCTCGACGCCGGCTACTCGGGCTGCATCGCGGCGACGGTGCCCGACCCCCTCCACCCGGAGGGTGCGTGCATCGTCATCTGGACCAGCGCCCACGGGCCGACCTCCGCCGGCCACCGGTACGCGCTCGGCACCATGCGGCGGGCCCTGACGCTGGTGCTCCAGCAGCGGGCCCAGCTCGCCCAGCTCGAGCAGGCCGCCCGCATCGACGACCTGACCGGCGTGGCGTCGCGGGCGCGCTTCTTCGAGGTGCTGGCCGTGGCCGAGGAGGCCGGTCGGGCCGACGGCCCCAGCGGCGGCTCGGGCGGGCCCGCCGTGGGTCACGCGCTGCTGTACGTCGACCTCGACGGGTTCAAGGCCGTCAACGACACGCTCGGGCACCGGGCCGGCGACGACGTGCTGCGCGAGACGGCGCGCCGGATCGCCGCGGTCATCCCCGACGGGGCCACGATCGGCCGGCTCGGCGGTGACGAGTTCGCGGTGCTCTGCCCGGCGGGCACGGCCGAGGCCGGGGCGGCGGACGTCGCCGCCACCATCGTCTCGGCGGTCGCCGCGCCCGTACCCATCGCCGGCGTCGAGGTCGCCGTGGGTGCGTCGGTCGGGGTGGCGGTCGGCGAGCCGGGGCAGCGGCCCCAGGCCGTGCTCGACGCCGCCGACGCCGCCCTGTTCGAGGCCAAGGCCGACGGCCGCGGCCGCTGGCGCCTCGCCCGCACCCGCGGCTGACGCTCCCGTCACCGAAGCGGCGCGTGGAACCCGCCGCCCGAGGCGGGAAGCGCGCGCCACTACGGGGTCTAGGACGAGGGCAGGGTGAAGGGGGCGCCGTCGACGCGATCGACGGTGGCGAACTCCTCGACGGGGCGGCGGCGCAGGCGGGTGGCCTGGTGGACCGGGGTGCCCAGGCCGAGGAGGGCGACGATCGCGTGGTGCTCGGGCAGGCGGAGCAGCGGGGCGACGTCGGGCTCGGCGGCGGCGAGGAACGTGGTGAGGACCCCGCCGAGGCCCCGGGCGCGGGCGGCGAGCAGGACGTTGTGCACGAACGGGTAGATCGACGCCCCGCCGACGACCGACGGCCGGTCCAGGTCGCGGTCGGTCACCGCGAGCGCCCGCAGGTCGCAGGAGATCACCAGCACCTCGGGCACGTCCTCGATGCGCTCGAACATCGGGTGGGGGCGCAGGTCGTCGGGCACCGGGACGTCGTCGGGCGCGGGGTCGACGACGCTGAAGGCCCGGTAGCCGGCCGCCTGCTCGGCGAGGTAGCGCGCCCAGACCTCGGCGCTGAGGTCGGCGATGCGGCGCCGGAGGGCCCGGTCGCGGACGATCGTGACGTGCCAGCCCTGCTGGTTGCCGCCGCTGGGGGCGAAGCGGGCGTCGTCGAGGACGGCGTGGAGGACCTCGGGTGGCACCGGGTCGGCGGTGAACTCGCGCACCGCACCGGCGGTGCGCATCGCCTCGCTCAGGTCCACGGCGCGGCCCCGGCGGATCAGTGGGCGTCGGCGCCCGGCTCGACCAGCTCGACCAGCACGCCGCCGGCGTCCTTCGGGTGGATGAAGTTCACCCGGGACCCGGCGGTGCCGTGCTTGGGGTCGTCGTAGAGCAGGCGCACGCCGCGGTCGCGCAGGGTCGCCGACACGGCGTCGATGTCGTCGACCCGGTACGCCATCTGCTGGATGCCCGGCCCGGACCGGTCGAGGAACTTCCCGATGGGGGAGTCGGGCCGCAGCGGGGCGAGGAGCTGGATGCACGAGCCGGAGTCGCCCACCGCCAGCATCGCCTCTCGCACGCCCTGCTCCTCGTTGACCTCCTCGTGGACCGAGCGGAGGTCGAACTTCTCGGCGTAGAACGCCAGCGCCTCGTCGAGGTCCGGGACCGCGATGCCGACGTGGTCGATGTGGGTGAACATGCCCGGAGTCTGCCCTCCCGGCCGGTCGGGGGCGAACGGCCGACCCACCATGACGTGCGTCACATCGGCACGGGATCGTCCCGTGGGCCACGGTCTATGCGGTACCCTGACCCCGTTCGGCATCCCGCCCCCGCCGGGGGTGGTGGAGGACAGGGCCCGCCGCCGCGGGCGAGCCTCCGAGACGTCGACCGGTGAGTGAGTCTGCGGTCCCGCCGGGAGGTCGGCCGCACGGGGCGCAGGGAGCGCCGTACGAGATGGATCACGCCACGGGAGCCTTCGAGGACGCGGTCTGGGCCGCCGTCGAGGGACGAGCAACCGAGGAGCAGCGCGGGTTGCTCGAAGCCGCGCCCGCCGAGCACCGGCGCGTCGTCGAGCGGCTGATCGACGACACCGACGAGCGGTTGGAGGCGGCCCGGCAGATCCGCGGCTCCGAGCGGGGGCTGGTCGTCGCCGACTACGAGGCCGACCTGGCCCTGCTGGAGTCGTCACTCGAGCTGATGACCCGGGCCGAGACGTCCGCCGCCGCCGGCCTGGTCGCCGAACCGGCCGGCGAGATCCGCCTCCAGGCCTCGTGGTCGAGCGGCGACGTCGTCCTGTGGGCGGGCGGGCCCGGCGTCGCCCCGGCGGGCAACGACGAGCTGGCCGACCGCATCGAGGCCACCGGCGCCCCGGCCCACGGTTGGAGCGTGCACTCCGGGGTGCGCCTGCCCGGCGGCGTCCACGCCGAGGCCCTCAGCATCCCGGTGGGCGACGCCCTCGGCTGGCTGGTGGCGGTCGGCGGGGGCCTCGGCGGCGACGGCCTCGGCTCCAGCGTCAGCTGGATGGGACGGGTCGCGGTCGCCGCGGTGCGCCTGGCCGCCCAGGGCCGGGTGGTGCCCAACCTCCGCAGCGAGGGTCGCTCCGAGAGCGACGAGCTCGAGCTGGAGGTGCGCTGGGTGCCGGCCCTGGTCGACGAGGACGAGCTCGGCCTGCTCGCGGCATCGATGCCCGGCCCGGTGATCGCCCTCGGCAACGCGGACGCCCGCACCCTCACCCGCACGATCCTCACCGAGGTCGTCGACGCCATCGCCACCGATGCCGCCGGTCGCCTTGAGCTCCCGGCGCCGCCGCCCACCACCCGCAACGCCCTGGCCGTGTCCGAGGCGGTGATCACCCGCCTCGACGGCTCGGCCTTCACCGCGCCGGTCGCCGCCGGCGCCGAGATCTCGAAGCGGATGCAGCGGTGGACCAAGCCGGTCGTCAACCCCAACCGCCCGACCCTCGTCGTGCAGCTCCAGCCGCCCGACAGCGGCGACGCCTGGTTCCTGCGCGTGCTCGGCCCGGGGGCGGAGGGGAACCTGCTCGACGTCGAGGTGGCCCTCGTCGACGGCAAGGACACGCGGGCGCTCGCCGACGAACTGGCGCGCCTCGAGCGCATCTTCCCGGCCCTCCTGCGCGCCGGCGCCCTGCGGCGCGGCCAGGTGTACCTGAGCCAGGACGAGGCGTGGGAGCTGATGACCGTCACCGGCGCCACGCTGACCACCGCCGGCTTCGACGTCCGCGTGCCGCCGCTGTCGCGCCGCAAGCCGTCGGCGGGGCTGCGCATGTTCACCGAGCCCACCGGCGACACGGTCGTCGGCGCCCACCAGCTCAGCAACGTGCGGTGGACGGCCCTCTTCGACGACGTCGAGCTGACCGCCGCCGAGGTCGCCCGGCTGGCCGCCGAGGCCAGGCCGCTCGTCCGGTCCCACGGACGCTGGGTCGAGCTCGACAAGGCCGACCTCAAGGAGGCCGCCGCCGCTCTGGCCGAGCGGGCCGACATCACCCAGCTCACCGGGGCCGAGATCCTGCGCCACTCGGTGGGCCTCGAGGGCGGCCCGCTCGCCGGCGGGCTCACCGTCGAGGGCAGTGGCTGGGCCACCGACCTGCTCGAGAAGGCGGCCCAGGTCTCGACCGACCCGGTCACCCGGCCCGACGGCTTCCACGGCGAGCTGCGGAGCTACCAGGCCGAGGCGCTCGGCTGGCTCGGGTTCCTCGACGCCACCGAGTTGGGTGGCTGTCTGGCCCTCGACATGGGCCTGGGCAAGACGCCCACCGTGCTCGCCCACCTCGGCCGCACCGTGGGCGACGGCCGGGCCCTGGTGATCGCGCCGCCGGCGGTCGTCGGCAACTGGGCCAAGGAGGCGGCCCGCTTCACGCCCGACCTGAACGTGATCGTCCACCACGGGGCGTCGCGCGCCGACACCTCGGAGCTCGAGGACGCCTTCGCCGCCGCCGACGTGGTGATCACCACCTACGGCACCGCGGTGCGCGACGTCGACGCGCTCGCCGAGCTGCCGTGGCGTCGGCTCGTGCTCGACGAGGCGCAGGCCATCAAGAACACCACCAGCGAGACCGCCCAGCAGCTCCGGCGCATCCCCGCGGGTACGCGCATCGCCCTCACCGGCACGCCGATCGAGAACGGCCTGGGCGACCTCTGGTCGATCCTCGACTTCACCAACCCGGGGCTCGTCGGCCCGCGGGCGACGTTCGTCGCGCAGCTGTCCGGCCCGGGCGAGGCGGCGCTGCGGGCCCTGAACGGGATCCTCGTGTTCCGCCGCACCAAGTCCGAGCCCGAGGTCGCGGCCGAGCTGCCCGACCGCATCGACGAGCTCGACCACTGCGTGATGACCCCGGAGCAGATCGGCCTGTACCAGGCGGTGCTCGACGGCCTCGTCGCCGACCAGGCCGAGGCCGGCACCGACGACCGCCGGCAGGGCGCGATCCTCGCCGCCATCACCGCCCTCAAGCAGATCTGCAACCACCCCGAGAACTACGAGGACACCGGCGGCCCGCTGGCCGGCCGCTCCGGCAAGCTGGCCCGACTCGAGGAGATCGTCGAGTCGGTGTTCGCGTCCGACGAGAAGGTGCTGATCTTCACCCACTTCGCCTCGTGGGGCGTGCGCCTGGCCGAGTACCTCACCGAGCTCACCGGCACGCCGGTCGACTGCTACCACGGCGGCCTGGCCCGGGGCGCCCGCGACAAGATGATCGCCTCGTTCCAGGAGCGGGAGGGGGCCGGGGCGCTCGTGCTCTCCCTCAAGGCGGGCGGCACCGGCCTCAACCTCACCGCCGCCAGCCACGTCGTCCTCTACGACCGCTGGTGGAACCCGGCGGTCGAGGACCAGGCCCGCGACCGGGCCTGGCGCATCGGCCAGACGCGCACGGTCGTGTCGCACCGGCTGGTGTGCCCCGGCACCGTCGACGAGCGGGTCGAGGAGGTCGTGGCGGGCAAGCGCCACATCGCCGACCTCGTGCTGCCGAAGTCGAGCTCGCTGTCCGACCTCGACGCCGAGCAGCTCCGCGTGGCCCTCGGCCTGCGGCCCGACACGCTCCTCACCGAGGACGACCTCGACGCGGAGGTGATGGCGTGAGCCGCCAGGGACAGGGACGTCGCCGCCGGGGGAAGAAGCCCAAGGCGGTAGATCTGTGGAAGCCGGTCCCGGTGCTCGACCCGCCCGAGCCGATCGAGAGGGCGGGCGACGCCACCGCGGTCATCCGCTCGCTCGGATCGCCCCCGCTCAAGGGCCAGGGCACCCTCGCCGACCAGCACCTGGCGCTGGCGGTCGACCGCACCGCCGACATGGCGATGGTGCTCGCCCTCACCGCCGGGCTGATGGCCGAGCCCGACTCCGACGACGATCCGGTCGGCGCCGACGGCTGATCCGGCCGGAGGCGGACGGGCGGACCGCCGACGTGCGACGATGAGCCGATGGCCCGCCCGACGTCCGAGTCCCGTCGCCGCGCCGGCAGGTGGTTCCTCGCCGCCACCGCCCTCGGCGCCCTCAACACCGCCAACGCCCGCCAGCCGCTGGCCCGCCAGGGGAGGGGGGCGATCGCCTGCTTCTTCCCGGGGTGGCTCAGCTCCGAGATGCCGCTCCACGCCGTCGGGTGGCAGGCGCTGGCGACGCTCGGGTTCGCCCGCAAGGGGGCACTCCGCACGCCCAGCGGCCTCGCCGGGCTGGCTCTGTCGCTCGGCTCGTGGGCGGCGCTGGTCCGCATGTGGGAGGAGTCCCACGGGGCGTCGGCCCTCTTCGACGAGGCGCTCGCCGAGGGGCTCGGTGACGACCTCGACGCCGGGCGCGACCCGCTGCCCGCGGCCCATCGCCGACTCGTCCGACGCCGCCTGATCCAGGGTCCGCTGGCGAACCGCGACCACATCCGGCCGTGGCGCCAGGCGCGCGACATCGCGTACGGCGACGCCGGTCGTCGCAACCACCTCGACGTCTGGCGCCGGGCCGACCTGCCCGCCGACGCCAAGGCCCCCGTGCTGCTCGAGGTGCACGGCGGGGCGTGGGTGCTCGGCCAGAAGGACCAGCAGGCGATGCCGTTGATGGCCCACATGGCCGAGCGGGGCTGGGTGTGCGTGTCGATCAACTACCGGCTCAGCCCCCGGGCGACCTGGCCCGACCACATCGTCGACGTGAAGCGGGCGATCGCGTGGGTCAAGGAGAACATCGCCGACCACGGCGGTGATCCCGACTTCGTCGCCATCACCGGTGGGTCGGCCGGCGGGCACCTGGCGTCGCTCGCCGCGCTGTCGCCGGGCGAGCCGTCGTTCCAGCCCGGTTTCGAGGACGCCGACACCAGCGTCGTGGCGGCGGTGCCGTTCTACGGGGTGTACGACTGGACCAACCGCGACGGCACCGGCCTGGCCGGCATGGAGGACTTCCTCGGGCAGTACGTCGTAAAGGCGCCGATCTCCGACGCCCCCGAGGTCTACGAGCAGGCGTCCAGCATGAGCTGGGTCGGCCCCGACGCCCCGCCGTTCATGGTCGTACACGGCACCAACGACACCCTGGTGCCGGTCGAGCAGGCCCGTTCGTTCGTCGGGATGCTGCGCGCCGAGACCAAGGAGCCGGTCGTCTACGTCGAGCTGCCCGGCGCCCAGCACGCGTTCGAGGTCTTCGACTCGGTCCGCACCCACGCCACGGTGGCCGCGGTGCACCGGTTCCTCGCCGCGATCCGGTCCCGCGACGACCACCGGTCCGACACCGGTCGCGAGGTCGGGGCCGACCCGGCGTGAGCGACGGAGGGGAGGGGAGCTACCCGGGCTTCGGGGGCCGGGTCGGGCGGACGTTCGCGGGCTCGGAGCCGTGGTGGCCCGAGCGGCCCGACGCCGAGGGCCGTCCCAACGTGGTGGTGATCCTCGCCGACGACCTCGGCTTCAGCGACCTCTCCTGCTACGGATCCGAGATCGCCACGCCCCACATCGACGCGCTGGCGTCCGGCGGCGTGCGCTTCACCGACTACCACGCCACGCCGATGTGCTCGCCGACGCGGGCGTCGCTGCTCACCGGCGTCAACGCCCACGCGGCCGGGGTCGGCACCGTCGCCCACAGCGACCCGGGGTTCCCCGGCTACGCGATGGAGATCGCATCCGACGTGGCGACGGCGGCCGAGATCTACCGCGACGCCGGGTACTTCACCGCCATGGTCGGCAAGTGGCACCTGACCAAGGACTCCGACGCCCACGACGGCGGTCCCCGCCACTCGTGGCCGTGCGGGCGGGGCTTCGACCGCTACTACGGCTTCCTCGACGGGTTCACCAACCTCCACCACCCCCACCGGCTCGTCGAGGACAACCACACCGTCGAGGTCGACCGCTACCCCGACGGCTACTACTTCACCGACGACATGACCGACCGGGCGATCGGGATGCTGCGCAGCGCGCGTGCGTCGGACCCGGCCAAGCCGTTCCTGCTCTACGTGGCCCACGGCGCGGTGCACGCCCCGCTCCACGCGCCCGTCGACGCCATCGCCCGCCACCGGGGTCGCTACGACGACGGGTGGGACGAGCTCCGCCGGCGCCGGTTCGAGCGGCAGGTCGAGCTGGGCCTGCTCCCGCCCGACACCCGCCTCGCGCCGCGCAACTCCGAGCCGGGGAACGACGTCGCCGCGTGGGACGACCTGACCGAGACCCAGCGCCGCCTCGCCGCGCGCTACATGGAGATCTACGCGGCGATGGTGCAGACGATCGACGACAGCGTCGGCCGCCTGGTCGCCGCCCTCGACGGGATGGGCGTCCTCGACGACACGATCATCGTGTTCACGTCCGACAACGGGGCCTCGCGCGAGGGCGAGGTCGACGGCACCGCGTCGTACTACGTGCACCTGATGGCCGACTCGGACCTCGAGGCCGACCTGGCCCGCATCGAGGAGATGGGCGGGCCCACGACCATGCCGCACTACCCGCGCGGGTGGGCGATGGCGGGCAACACGCCGTTCCGGCTGTACAAGATCAACGCGCACGCCGGCGGCCACCAGGTGCCCCTCGTCATGCGGGGCCCCGGCGTGCCGGCGGGGGAGCTGCGCCGGCCGTACCAGTACGTGACCGACCTCCTGCCGACCCTGCTGGACCTGTGCGGTCTCGACCACCCGGCCGACCGGGGCGAACCGGTGCGCCCGGTGCACGGGGCGAGCTTCGTGCCGGTGCTGGCCGACCCCGGGCACCCGTCGACCCACGGCGAGCAGTACACCGAGATGATCGGCCACCGGGGCTACCGGGCCGGGCGCTGGGAGGCGGTGACCCTGCACCAGCCGAACACCCGCTTCGACGACGCCGAGTGGGAGCTCTACGACGTCGAGGCCGACCCGACCCAGGTCGACGACCTCCGCGACGCCGAACCCGATCGGCTGGCCGACCTGATCGGCCGCTGGGAGGCCGCCGCGTGGGAGAACCGGGTCTTCCCCCTCGACGAGGGGTCGATGCTGAAGTACGTGATCCGCCCACCGAGCGGGGAGCGCTACGAGCGGCCGGTGCGCATCCTGCCCGGGACGCCGACGCTCGAGCGGTGGCGGTCGCTCCAGCTCGTGTTCCTGCGCTCGGTCACGATCACGATCGAGCTCACCTCGGGGGCCGACGACGAGGGGATCCTCGTCGCCCACGGCGACCAGGGCGGCGGCTACGCGGTCTGGCTCGACGCCGACGGCCTGCACGTCGCCCACAACGACGGCGCCGGCGGACTGCGGACGATCGACGCGCCGCGACCCGACCCCGGCGACCACCGCGTCGTCCTCGACCTGGAGGCTCCCGGCGGGGCGATCTGGAACGCGCGGCTGTCGGTCGACGGGGAGCGGGTGGGCGAGGGCCCGGGCTGGCCGTGCCTGTACGGCATGGCCCCCTTCGAGGGGATCGACGTGGGGATCGACCGTCGCTCGCCGGTCGTGTGGCGCCTGTACGAGGCCCACGGCCCCTACCCGTTCACCGGCCGGATCGGGGCGGTCACCTACGAGCCCGGCCCGCTGCCGCCCGACGCGCCCGCCAACCTGGTGCCGGTGCTGCGCGAGATCGGCCTGGCCTACGAATGACGGGTCTCGGATGACGGTGTCCGTATGAGGGACTCGACTGACGGTGTCCGTATGAGGGACTCGAACGACGGTGTCCCGGTGGCGGTCTCGAACGAGGGTCTCGGATGACGGGGCCGACGCTGGTGGTCGCCGCGATCCGGGCCGAGGCCGCCCACGTACCGCACGGCACGCCGGTGGTCGTAACCGGCATCGGCAAGGTCGCGGCGGCGGTGGCGGTCACCCGCGCCCTGGCGACGTGGCCGGGCGACCGGATGCCGCGGGTCGTGAACATCGGCACCGCCGGCGCCCTGGCCGAGCACCACGACGGGCTCTACCGGCCGTCGGTCGTGCTCAACCACGACATCAGCGCGGACGCGATCCGGGAGCTCGGCGCCGAGGTCACCGACGCGATCGAGCTGCCCGGCGGCGACGGCAGCGTGCTGGCCACCGGCGACCTGTTCGTCACCGATCCGACCACGCGCGACCAGCTGGCGACCCGCGCCGACCTGGTCGACATGGAGGGCTTCGCCGTCGCCGCCGCGTGCGCGGCCTTCGATGTGGAGTGCGTGCTGATCAAGCACGTGAGCGACACCGCGGACGAGTCCGCCCTGTCGTGGAACGAACAGGTCGACCGCAGCGCCCGCCGCCTCGCCGCCTGGCTTGGACGGATGTAGCGGTCAGCCGTTCTTGGGGAGCTCGGAGTAGGGGGTGTCCTTGGCGGGGCCGGGCTCCTTGGGGAGGCCGAGCACGCGCTCGCCGATGATGTTGCGCTGGATCTGGTCGGTGCCGCCGTAGATCGGCGGGCCCTGGGCGAACAGCGCCATCTCGGTGACGAACGGGAGCGTCGGCGGCAGGTCGGCGTTGGCCAGCGCCTCGCGGCCCTCGCCGTCGTAGGAGTGGATCGTGCCCGCCGCGCCGAGCACCTGGAGACTGAGGTCGCGCGACAGGCGCAGGATCTCGCTCATCGAGAGCTTCGCCATGTTCCCGAACCCGGGGAGGTCCCGTCCGGCGGCCTTCTCGGCCTTGAGCCGCAGGCCACCGACGCGGGCGATCTCGTTCAGCGAGTGGAGCCGCATCAGCCCCTGGCGGACGATCGGGTCGTCGACCTGCCCCGACTTCCGGGCCGCGTCGAGGATCAGGCCGTAGGCGCCCGCGAGGCCGGCGGGTCCACCGCCGCTGCGCCGGCGCCCGCCGACGAAGTCGCCCGCCCGCCGGTCGAGGTCGCCGGCGACGGTGCCCGGCGTGGCGGCCGACGCGGCGGCGTGACCCGAGCCGGCGCCGAGCCCGGCCCGCTCGAACGCGAGGGTCGTGTTGGCGACGGTCCAGCCCTGGCCCCGCTCGCCGATGATCGAGTCGTTGGCCACCCGGGCGTCGGTGAGGAACACCTCGTTGAACAGGGCCCGGCCCGTCATCTCCTTGAGCGGCCGCACCTCGATCCCCGGCTGGTGCATGTCGATGCCGAAGTAGGTGATGCCCGAGTGCTTCGGGGCGTCGGGGTCGGTGCGGGCGATCAGCATGCCCATGTCGGCGACGTGGCCGGCCGACGTCCAGACCTTCTGGCCGTTGACGATCCACTCGTCGCCGTCCTGCACGGCCCGGGAGTTGAGGCCGGCGAGGTCCGAACCGGCGCCCGGCTCGCTGAAGAGCTGGCACCAGCCCTTCTGGCCGGTGACGATGTCGCGGAGCCAGGTCCGCTTCTGCTCGTCGTTGCCGTGGGTGACGATCGTCGGCCCGGCGAGCAGGAGGCCGAGGCCGCCGGGGGCGCCCAGCGCACCGAACTCGGCGATGGCGCGGGCGACGCGTCCGGCGTCGGCGGGGGAGAGGCCCCGACCGAAGTTCCCGGTCGGCCACGCCGGCGCGGCCCAGCCCTCGGTGCCCAGCTTCTCCCACCACTCGGCGACGGTGAGGTCGGGATCCCACTCCGAGTTGAGCCACCGGTCGAGCTCCTCGAGGAAGGGCTCGGACGGGGTGGCGGAACGGGTGGCGGTGTCGGTCATCGAACTTCTCCCGGGTCGTTCCGCGGCAGCGTGCCCGATCCTTGACCCGCCGGTCAAGTGTGCCCCCGGGCGCGTCGGCGCCGCTCGGGGCGGGCCACCGGTCAGAGCAGGTCGGCGGCCTCCGACGCGGCCGCGTCGGACACGTGGAACCGGCGGCCGGTGGTGAGGTCGGGTACGACCCGCACGAAGCGGTGCTTCGGCGACGCGTGCCAGGGGAACAGGGGCAGCGAGAGGGCGTGCCACAGGTCGTCCATGGTCTCGATCTCCTCGGCGCGGCCCTTGACGACGACGCTCCAGGCGTCGCCCGCGTCGGCGTCGTAGCCGTCGATCTCGAACGCGACGGCGGTACCGAGCACCGCGGCCGCGAGCTTGGTGCCCTCGGCGGTGCGGAACACGACGGTGCGGTCGTCGTCGACCACGAAGTTGACCGGGAAGATGTCGGGGTGGTCGGCGACCGACACGGCGAGTCGTCCGACCTCCGCGGCGCGGAGGAGGGCCCAGCACTCGTCATCGTCGAGGATCGCCGCCGCCTGCGGGGCCTCGGAGGTGCTCATGTCCCCACGGTACGGCGGGCGTGGGCGGGTCCGACAGGGTCGGAGGTCCCGAAGGTCCGCGGCCCCGGTTGGCTCCGGCCCGGCCCCAGCCGCCACCATCGGCCGATGCTCCCCCTCGTGCTCATCGACGTCGACGGGACCCTCGTCGGCGAGTCGGGGGTGCCGACGCCGGCGGTGTGGGAGGCCGCCCACCGGGCGATCGACCGCGGCCAGCACCTGGCCCTCGCCACCGCCCGCCCCGCCTTCGCCCAGACGTGGGACTGGGCCACCCGGCTCGACCCCGACGGCTGGCACCTGTTCCAGTCGGGCACGAGCCTGGTGCACACCGGGACCGGTGCGGTCGAGCACACCCCGCTGCCCGACGGGGCGATCGCCGCCCTGGCGGCCACCGCCGCCGAGCACGACTGGGTGCTCGAGGTCTACGACGACCGGTCGATCGCGGTCGACAGCGACGCACCCCTCGCGGTCGCCCACGCCGGGTTGCTCGGCATCCCGCACGTCCGGCGACCCCTCGCCTCGCTGGAGGGGGTGGCCGTCCGGGCCCAGTTCGTCGTGCCTATCCCCGAGGCGGGCGCGGCACGCGACGCCGCGCCGCCCGGGACCGTCGGGCACTCGGCCACCTCCCCGGCGATGCCGGGCGCGGCGTTCGTGTCGATCACCGCCGCCGGCACGACAAAGGCGAGCGGCGCGGCGGCGATCGCCCGGCTGCTCGGCGTGGACCTGGCCTCGGTGGCGATGGTCGGCGACGGCAACAACGACGCCGCCGTGCTGGCCGCGGTCGGCCACGGGATCGCCATGGGCAACGCCGAGCC
>JAAYBP010000392.1 GCA_012730075.1 Acidimicrobiales bacterium
CCGACCGGTTCGGGCAAGAGCCTGATCGCCCTGGCCGCCCACGTCGTCGCCATCGCCGACGGGCGCCGCAGCTTCTACACCGCCCCGATCAAGGCGCTCGTGTCCGAGAAGTTCTTCGAGCTGTCCCACGTGCTCGGCGCCGAGCGGGTCGGCCTGATGACCGGCGACGCGGCGGTCAACCCCGACGCCCCGGTGATCTGCTGCACCGCGGAGATCGTCGCCAACCTGGCCCTGCGCCACGGCCGCGCCGCGCCGGTCGGACAGGTCGTGGCCGACGAGTTCCACTTCGTCGCCGACCCCGACCGGGGCTGGGCGTGGCTCGTACCGCTGCTGGAGCTGACCGACGCGCAGCACGTCCTGATGTCGGCGACGCTCGGCGACGTCACCCGGTTCGTCACCGACCTCGAGTCCCGCACCGACCGTCCGGTGGCGGTCGTGCGGTCGGCCACGCGGCCGGTCCCCCTGGTCCACGAGTTCCGTCTGAGCCCGCTCACCGAGGTCCTGGAGGAGTTGCTGGCCACCGGCGGCACCCCTGCCTACGTCGTCCACTTCACGCAGGCCGCCGCGGTCGAGCGGGCCCAGGCCCTCACCAGCTTGCGGCTCTGCACCCGCGAGGAGCGCGACGCCATCGCGGCCGAGATCGGTGACTTCCGCTTCGCCGCCGGGTTCGGCCGGTCGCTGTCGCGGTTCGTCCGGGCGGGCATCGGCGTGCACCACGCCGGGATGCTCCCCCGCTACCGGCGGCTGGTCGAGCGCCTGGCGCAGGCCGGCCTGCTGAAGGTCATCTGCGGCACCGACACCCTCGGCGTGGGCATCAACGTCCCGATCCGCACCGTGGTGTTGACGTCGCTGTCGAAGTACGACGGGCGCACGACCCGTCTGCTCACGGCGCGCGAGTTCCACCAGATCGGCGGCCGGGCCGGGCGGGCCGGGTTCGACGACCGGGGCACCGTCGTCGTGATGGCGCCCGAACACGCCATCGAGAACGCGCGCATCGAGACCAAGGCGGCCGCGGACCCGGCGCGTCGTCGAAAGCTCGTGAAGAAGAAGCCGCCGCCGGGGACGGTCACCTGGGGGCAGCCCACGTTCGAGCGCCTCGTCGCCGCCCCGCCCGAGCCGCTGACATCCGGGCTCCGGGTCACCCACTCGATGCTGATCAACGTCCTCGACCGGCCCGGCGACGGTCGTGGGGCGCTGCACCGGCTGATCACATCGAGCCACGAACCTCCGGCCGAGGTCGAGCGGAACCTGGCCCGGGCGGCCGACATCGAGCGCGCCCTGCTCGACGGGGGCGTCATCGAGGAGCTCGACGAACCCGACGAGAGGGGCCGCACCGTGCGCGTCACCGTCGAGCTCCAGCCCGACTTCGCGCTCGACCAGCCGCTCGCGCCCTTCGCCCTGGCCGCCCTCGACCTCCTCGACCCCGAATCCCCCGACCACGCGCTCGACGTCGTGTCCGTGGTCGAGGCGGTGCTGGAGGACCCGCGCCCGGTCGTCGTCGCCCAGGCCAAGGCGGCCCGCGCCGCCGCGGTCGAGCGGATGAAGGCCGACGGCCTCGACTACGACCAGCGGATGGCCGAGCTGGAGCACGTCACCCACCCGCGTCCGCTCGCCGAGCTCCTCGACCCGATGTTCGACGTCTACCGCCAGGGACACCCGTGGGTCGAGGACACGCCGCTGAGACCGAAGGCCGTCGTGCGCGAGATGTACGAGCGGGCGATGGGGTTCGCCGACTACGTGCGCCACCACGGCATCTGCCGCTCGGAGGGCACCCTGCTGCGCTACCTGACCGACGCCTACAAGGCCCTGCGGCGGACCGTGCCCGAGGACGCCAAGACCGCCGACCTGGTCGACCTGACCGAGTGGCTCGGCGAGGTCGTGCGCCAGGTCGACTCCAGCCTGCTCGACGAGTGGGAGGCGTTGCAGCACCCCGTGACCGGGGCCGACGGCGTGGTCGAGCGACCCGACGAGGCCGTCCCGCCGCCGGTCACGGCGAACGTCCGGGCGTTCACCATCCTCGTGCGCAACGCCATGTTCCACCGGGTGGAGCTGGCCGCGCACCGCCGGTGGACCGCGCTCGGCGACCTCGATGGCGACGGCGGCTGGACCGCCGACCGCTGGCACCAGGAGCTCGAGCCGTACCTCGCCGAGCACGACGCGATCCTGATCGGTGGCGACGCGCGGCGCGCCGACCTGCTGGACATCCGCGTCGAGGCCGACCGGTGGCGGCTGCGCCAGACGCTGCTCGACCCGGCCGACGAGCGGGCGTGGTCGTTCGTCGCCGAGGTCGACCTCGCCGCGTCCGACGCCACCGGCGAGCCGGTGATCGAGATGGTCGCGGTCGAGGAGGCCTGAACCCGCGTCCAGACGCCCGGTAGGAGACGTCAGGGGAACGCGGCGCCGATCGCGGTGGCGAGGTAGTGGTCCCAGAACCAGACGGCGGTCGTGTCGAAGTGCGATCCGTCCTCGCGAACGACCGTGCCGTCCTCGGCGACGCCGAGCGACGTGCCGTCGGGGCCGCACAGGACGGTGGCGGGGTCGATCAGGCGGACCCACCCGGGGTTGCGCCCGGCGACGGCCCGCACCCGCTCGTTCACCCACGCCACCCGCTCGGGGTCGAGGCGCTCGGGGCGGAACTCCGGGGCGAGGCGGTCGTCGAAGCACGGCACCAGCGCCATCACCGTCGGGGCCCCGGCCGCGCGCGCCGCGTCGACCCGCGCCTGCAGGCGCGCCTCCAGGAGCGACCCGTACTCGTCGCTGCCGACGCGCAGGCGCCGCCCGTCGAGCTCCTGGTCGAACACCTCCCACGCGCCGAGCCACAGCAGCACGACGTCGGGCCCCGAGGCCATGCCCCGCGCCTCGGCCTCGGCCTGCACCGAGCACCCGTCGGGGTAGGAGCGGGTGCCGGCCGCCTCGCCGATCCACCTCGCCTCGGGGGGCAGGAGGCCGCACCCGATGACCGCCCGGTTCGAGATGTCGACCGCGGCCTCGACGGCCTGGACCTGCCAGCCGAGCGACCAGCCGACCGAGTCGCCGACGATGAGGACGCGGAGCGGGCGGCCGTGGACGGTGCCGGGGTCGACCGCGCCGGTCGCGACCACGGGCGCCGCGGGGTCGAAGGGCGGGTCCGCGCCCGGGTCGTTCACCGTCGGGCTCGCCGCGGCGTCCTCGGTGGGGGGCGCCGTCGTCGAGGACGGGGTCGTGGCCGTGGTCGTCGTCGGACCGTCGTCCGGCAGCGGTTCGAAGCCGTCGTCGGCGAGCGCGGCGTCGCGCGCCTCCTCGTCGGACACGCCGAGGAGACCGGGCGGCGCGGGCGCGGCGGCCGACACGGCGAACGCCACGCCGACCACCACCGCGACCACCGCGGCCAGCGACCCGCCGGCCCGTGAGGCCGACGACCGCGGCGTCCACGGCAGTCCGCCGGCCATGACCGGCTGCTCGACGTAGCGGAACGAGGCGGCGGCCAGCGCGAGGGTCACCCCCACCACGAGCAGGTCGGAGAGCGCCGGCGCCAGGTCGGGGAACCGGGAGCGGAGCAGCACCTGCACCGGCCACGACCAGAGGTAGAGGCCGTAGGCCCGTCGGCCGACCCACGTCGGCGCCGGGTGAGACAGGACGCGGGCCACGGGGCCACGTCCCAGCCCGAGCACGGCGACGACGACGGTCGCCACCGCGGCGGTCGCCTGGAAGCCGCCCCGGTAGAACCCGACGGCGTCCTCACGTCCGTACACGAGCAGCAGCGCGAGGGGGACCAGGGCGAGCGATCCGACGTTGGCGACCAGGCCGGCCCGCCGCTCCCCACCAGCCTCGAGGCGGGCCCGCCAGCCGTCCCATCCGGTGGCCAGCAGTCCCCCGACCGCCAGGGCGAAGACGCGGGTGTCGGTGCCGTAGTACAGGCGGGTCAGGTCCTCGGTGCGGTCCGCCGCCACGGCCATCGCCGTCGCACTCAGCACCGTCACCGCCCCGGCGACGACGGCCACGACCGTCCGCGGCCGCCTCCACCTACGGAAGAGGGCGACGGAGCCCACGAGCAGGAGCGGCCACAGCACGTAGAACTGCTCCTCGACCGCGAGCGACCACGTGTGGCGGAAGGGGCTGGGGCCGACGCCGACCGCGAAGTACGACTGCCCGGACCAGATGAACCGCCAGTTGGCGACGTAGGCCAGCGCGGCGAGGGCATCGGTGCGGATGCCGGGGAGCCTCCAGGCGGCCAGCCACCGCCACGATCCGAGCATCACGACGGGGACGACGACCAGGAGCGCCGGGAGGAGGCGTCGCGCCCGCCGGACCCAGAAGCGTCGCAGGTCGTTGCGGCCGGTGCGCTCGCGCTCGCCGAGCAGGATCCGCGTGATCAGGAACCCGCTCAGGACGAAGAAGACGTCGACGCCCAGGAAGCCGCCGCCGAGGCGCCCGAGGTGGAACGCGACGACCGCCGCCACCGCCACCGCCCGCAGGCCGTCGAGGGCGGGCAGGTAGCCCGGGCGCGATCCCGGCGCGTCGCTCAACGGTCGAGGTCCGGGCGCAGCGCGAGCAGCTCCTCGGCGGTGAGGACCCGCAGCTCGAACAGGTCGTCGTCGTTGACGGTGGCCACCGGTAGGGCGTCGGCGAGGTCGGCGAGGACGTCCGGGTCGAACTCCGGCGAGGCGAAGTAGCCGTCGGCCACCAGGTCGAGCAGGGTCGGGTTGGTGAGGACGGCGGCGGGGTCCTCCTCGAAGGTGGCCATCGCGGCGGCGAGGTACTCCCGCACGGCGGCCTCGTGGCCCCGGTCGGCCAGGAGCCGGTCGGCGTCCTCGGCCACGATCAGCGGCGCCCCCTCGTCGACGACCGCCTCGCGGAGGAGCGAGTTGACCTCGGCGTTGATGTCGTGGCGCTCGGCCACCCGGCCCGGCCCGTCGGGCAACTCGTTGCGCGCGGTGGTGAGCAGCAGCACCAGGTCACCGGGATCGTCACCGGGACGGAACACCCGATGGGCGCCGAGGAACCGCTCCTCGCCGTCGACGAGGCGTACGTCGTGCCCGGCGGCGGCGAGCTGGAGCATCAGCATCGACCCGCTGGCGAGAACCGCGGACCGGCCGCGCACGACGAGCGTCACCCGGTCGTGGCCCTCGGCCTCGTCGACCGCGACCGCCGCCACCGCGCGCATGGCGCCGAAGCCCTCCTGGTCGCGGCGACGGTCGTCGACGCCCGCGGTGAACCCGTTGACCAGGGTCGCCGCGACCATCGCCACCACGGCCGCCCCGCCGAGCACCCGCCTCGCCGGGAGCGCCCACCGCCGGACGCCCCGCCCGGCCGCGGCGGCGAGGGCGAGGCGGGCAGCCGCCCACCCGATCGCGGTCCACCCGAGCCAGGCCACGACGAAGGTCCAGCGGTAGAAGTTGATGCGGTACGCCTCGATCGAGGCGGGGACGCTCGACCCGTTGACCACGCCCCCGGCGGCGAGGACGAGCGCGGTGGCGGCGAGCAGCGACAGCGTGCGCCGCCGACGGAACCAGACCACCACCGTCGCGCCCAGGGCGCCGTAGCCCAGCGCGGCGACGACGATCTCGACCGGCCGGAGCGGACCCGGATAGAGGTCGAAGCCGTTCAGGTCCGACCGCACCAGCAGCGGCGGATAGCCCATCGCCCGCACCCCCTGGCGCACCGCGTCCGCCGCGGTGAGCTGCGGCGACTCGGAGGTGCGGGCGTAGTCGACGACCGCGCTGACGTTCCCCCGGTCGCCGGTGAGCTGTTGCCAGGCCACCGGCGCCCACAGGACCGCGGCGATCACGACCGAGGCCGCCAGCCACGGCCACCGACGCTCCCCCCGGGAGGACGGCGCCCCGTCGGCGGGCTGCCGAGACCCCCGGGCTCCGCCGCCGGGACCCGCGGCTTCGGCGGGCTCGCCCGACCGCCACCGGGTCCAGACCCTGGCGACGTCGGGCGCCACCAGCCCGACGAGCACCCAGGCCACCAGGGCGGCGGCGGGGGCGACGATCGCCAGGTGCTGTTGCGCGACCCACGACCCGACCACCGTCGCCAGCGGCAGGAGCCGGTGGTCGCCGTCGACGACCGCCCACGCCGCCGCGCCCAGCGCCAGCAGCGGCAGCCCACCCATGTTCGACGAGATCGGGTCGCTCAGCAGCGCGGTTCCCTCGCTCCAGAGCACGCCCGCCAGGAGCACCGAGGCCCACAACGCCACGCCGGGACCCGCCCTCCGCAGCACGATCCACGCCGCGGCCAGCACGCTGGCCAGGTTGACCAGGGCGGTCGCGGCGAGCATCCCCGCGGTCGGGCCGAGCAGTCGCACCGGTCCGGCCAGCCAGTAGAACTCGATCGGACCCGGGTGGGCGGTGCCCTCGTCGGGACCGTACAGGTGGCTGGTGCTCGGCTGGCCGACGAGCGGCAGGTGACCGTCGAGGATCCCGTGGGCCCGCATGCCGATCATGGCGTCGTCAC
The DNA here is from genome assembly GCA_012730075.1 of Acidimicrobiales bacterium. Lineage (GTDB taxonomy): Bacteria > Actinomycetota > Acidimicrobiia > Acidimicrobiales > Iamiaceae > Iamia. The sequence continues at coordinate 6,436 of JAAYBP010000392.1, forward strand.
CGCTGGGGATCCATCCGACGTCGGCCGCCCGGTGCAGGCTCAGCGCGAACGGGATGGCCAGCAGGACGAAGACCGCGAACGCCACCGGCCGGGCGCGGCCGTCGAGGTCGCGCAGCCGGTACATCGGCCCGAGACGGTAGCGGGGGGCCCACCGCACCAGCGCGCGCTCGGTGTCCGCGGCCTACCGCGCGCACACGCGCCGGTCGTCAGCCGGATCCGAGCCAGTCGGCCAGGCCGGGTCCGAGCCACTCGGTCCAGACCCAGCGCGCTCCTTCTCGGTCGCCGACGTGGTTCTCGTGGCGGACCGCGGCCAGCCACTCGTCGGTGGGCTCGCCCGCGGGGTCGCCGCCCGCGCACACCGCCTCGGTCACCTCGATCACGGTCGTGCGCAGACCCTCGGCCCGCCCCCGGGAGGCGGCGTCGTGCAGCACGTCGCTCAGCCAGCGCGCGTAGTCGGGGTCTCGTCGCTCGGCCGAGGACTCCGGACCGGGGCAGGCCCACTCGACCATGGCGAAGGCGGCCCCGACCGCGTCCGCCGCCCGGGCCCGCTCCAACAGGGCGTCGACGAGCACCTCCCCCATCTCCGCCGAGCGGGCCGCCACCGTGTGCCCGTCGGGCGACCGGGCGGCGGAGTACTCCCACGCGCCCGGGGGCACGAGCACCACGTCGGGGCGACCGCCGAGCCCGGCCCGCTCCGCCTCGGCCTGCCGCGCGCACGCCCCGCCGCCCCGATCGGCGGTGAACTCGCCGGTGCGCGGGTCGGGGTACGTCCAACCGGCCGAGGCGAGCACCGCACACCCGAGGAGGCCGCGACCGTCGAGCGACTCGATGCCCGGCGGAAGGTCCTCGGGCGCGGCGTGGTACGCGAGCGTGAACGCGACGCTGTCGCCGACCACCATCACCCGGAGCCCACGCTCCTCCCCCTCCCCTTCCCCGACGCCCGGCCCAGGCATCGGCGCGGTGGTGGGCGGGGGTCGGGTGGCGGCGTCGGCCGCGACCTCGTCCGCGTCGAGCCGCTCGTGCACCGGGGGTGGCTCGGCCCCTCGCGAGACGGCGACCACCGCACCCAGGGCGACGACCGCGGCCACCGCCGTCGCGACCCGTCGGATCCGCGCCGGCCGCGCCCAGCCCACCCCGCGGCGCACCGGCTGCTCGACCCACCGATGGGAACCCTCGGCGACGGTGAGCGAGGCGGCGAGGACGATCCCGATGGTGGCCGCGCGCGACAAGTCGGGCCACCGGTGTTCGACGAGCACCTGGATCGGCCACGACCAGAGGTAGATGCCGTAGGAGCGGGTCCCCAGGTATCGGCTGACCGGGTCGCCGCCGAGACCCCGGTCCGGGGCTCGGCCTCCGCCCGCGGTCAGGCCGACGAGCAGCACCGCGGCGGCGATGGCCGCGAGCGGGATCAGGCCCCACCGGTAGGTCGAGGGGGCATCGACGTCGACCGTGGCGACCATGACCGCGAGCACGCCGAGGCCGATCGGCGTCCCCGCGGCGGCCAGGCGCGGCGGTGCGGCCCGGCGGTCCTCGGTCCACCAGCACGCCAGGGCACAGCCCACCAGCGGCGTCGCGATCCGCGTGTCGGTGCCGAGGTAGGCCCGGGACAGGTCGTCGGTGCGGTGGGCGACGAGCAGCAACCAGCCGAAGCCGGCGACCGCGCCGAGCGCGGCGACGGCCCCGACCGGCCGGCGAACCGGCGTCCGGCCCGCCGCCCACGCCACCACCACGACCAGCGCCAACGGCCACAGGAGGTAGAACTGCTCCTCGATCGAGAGGCTCCACGCGTGGCGGAACGGGCTGGGATCCGGGGCCCAGTACGACGTACCGCCACCGATCTGACGCCAGTTCGCCCACCAGGTGAGCGTGGCGGCGCCGTCGAGCGCCACGTCGTCCCAGCGGGTCCGGGGCCATCCGGTGGCCATCGCGGCCACCAGCACGGCCGGCACCAGCACCATCACCGCCGGGGCGAGGCGTCGGAGCCTCCGGGTCCAGAAGCGGCCCAGCGAGACCCCACCGGTCCCGTCGGCCTCGATGAGCAGCAGGGACGTCACGAGGAAGCCGCTCAGGACGAAGAACACGTCGACGCCGAGGAACCCGCCCGGCACGAGGCGGAGGTGGTAGGCGACCACGGCCGCGACCGCCCAGCCGCGCAGGCCGTCGAGCCGGGGCATCGGCACCAGCCGGGCACCCGGGCCGGAGCTCGCGCCGTGATCGCTCGCCGCCATCGGCGGGACGGTACCCCCGCGACCCGCCTCGCCGACCGCGCCTGGTGGGAGACGCGACGCGCGCGGCCGGGTAACAGGTTTCCTCCGACCCCAAGTGTTACCCGGGCGGCGTTGGGGTGACTATCGTCACGGCGGTACCGGGCGAGGTGCGCCCGGGGACTCGGGGGAGACAGTGAACCGTACGATCCGCACCCGCCTCGCCACGGTCGTGGTCGCCGTGGCGATCACCGCCGGGCTCGCCGCGTGCGACCCGCCGGCGCACTACGTCTCGATCGGAGACTCCTTCACCGCCGGGCCGCTGATCCTCGACCAGCGAAACGATCCGGTCGGGTGCCTGCGCTCGACGCGCAACTACCCGTCTCTCGTCGCGCCGCGGGTGGCGATCACGAAGCACCTCGACCCGAGCTGCTCGGGGGCCAACACCGGCGACGTCTTCGAGCCCCAGGGCGTCACGCCCGGACCGAACGCGCCGCAGATCGACCGGGTCGACAAGTGGACGACGCTCGTCACGATCGGGATCGGCGGCAACGACATCGGCTTCAGCAGCATCGCCACCACCTGCGGCACCGAGAGCATCACCGACCCCCTGGGCTCGCCGTGCCGGGACGAGATCACCGACGCCGTCATCGCCCAGCGCCTCGCCGACGCCGCCCCCCGGGTGCGCGCCGTGATCGAGGCGGTCAAGGAGCGGGCGCCCAAGGCCCGGATCTTCGTCGTCGGCTACCCGGCGATCCTCCCCGAGTCCCAGAGCTACCTCCAGTGGGCCGCCTGCTACCCGACCCTGCCGATCGCGAAGGGCGACGTCGCCTGGCTGCGCGACAACGTCCACAAGCCGCTGAACGCCATGATCCGGACCCAGGCGCTCGCCGCCGGCGTCGAGTACGTCGACACCTATGGGCCCGGCATCGGCCACGACGCGTGCACCGGCTCGGGCACCCGCTGGGTCGAGCCGGTCATCCCCGGCAACCTGGCCGCCCCGATCCACCCGAATGCCCGGGGCATGGAGGGCATGGCCGACGCCGTCACCGCCGCGATGACCGCGGCCGGGGTGCCGATGCGCTAGCCGCTCGTCGTCGCCGGGGCCTGACGGCCACGGCCGCGCCCCCGGCGACGACCCGGCGCACCGCTCGTGCGGTGCGGCTCCCACCGGAACCGCCACAGCGCGATCGCCACGCCGACCACCCCCCACGCTGCGATGCGGATCAGCCGGTGCGCCACGAACGCGGGCGGGTCGACGAACGGGTTGAACACGTCCTGGAACGTCTCCGCGAACGGCTTGAGCGGAAATGCGTCGCCCAGGAACGCCATCCACGCGGGCGGATCGGCCGTAGGAACGAACACGCTGGACACGAAGCCCAGCGGCAGGATGATCGCGTTGGCGACGGCCGGGGCCGACTCCGCGGTACGGATCAGCGAGGCGACCGCGAGGCCCAGGGCGGCGAACGAGCCGACCGCGAGCACGAAGGTGAGGACCGCCACCGGCAGCTTCGCGACGTCGATCGTGATGTCGTAGAACGCCACCCCGAGCCCCCACGTGAGGGCGACACCGACCGCGGCGACGATCGTGGCCGACCCCACGTAGCCCGCGATGCAGGCCCAGGCCGGCAGCGGCGTGCTCCGCCACCGCTTGAGGATGCCGTCGTCGCGGCGCACCGGCACCACGTTGGCCAGGTTGGTGAACGTCGCCGACACCGCCGCGAACGCCGACAGCCCGCCGACGTAGAACTGCTGCACCGGCCACGCCTCGCCGCCGGGACCCTCGATGTCGGCGTCGCCCGCGAACAGGGCGTTCATCAACACCAGCATCAGCACCGGGAACATCACGGTGAAGAACACCGCCACCGGCGATCGCATGAAGACCTTGAGCTGGTACCGCACCTGGACGACGACCAGCCGCGCCGCGCTCATCGGGCGACCTCCCGCTCCCCCGCCAGCTCCAGGAACACGTCCTCGAGCGTCGGCTGGTGGACGCGCAGTCCGTCGAGCTCGACGCCCCGGCCGACCGCCCAGGCGGTGAGGCGGGCCAGGTCCGCGGTGGGCGTGGCCGTGGCGATGTCGACCTGGCGGCCGGCGATCCGCGCGTCGCGCGGCACCACGCCGTCGAGCTCGGCCGGTTCGACGCCGTCGGGCAGGGCGAACGACACGACGGCGCCGCCCCGCGAGCCGATCAGCTCGGCGGGGGTGCCCTCGGCGACCATCCGCCCGTGGGCGAGCACGCCGACCCGGTCCGCGAGGTGCTCCGCCTCCTCCAGGTAGTGCGTCGTCAACAGCACCGTGGTGCCGCCCGCGCCGAGGCCGGAGACGACCTCCCACGCGCTGCGCCGGGCGGCCGGGTCGAAGCCGGTCGTCGGCTCGTCGAGGAACAGCACCTCGGGTCGGCCGACGATGCCGAGCGCGAAGTCGACGCGCCGCTGCTGGCCGCCCGACAGCGACCCGACCCGTTGGTCGGCCTGGTCGGCGAGACCGGCCAGCTCGATGGCCTCGGCGACCGGGCGGCGGGTCGAGTAGCAGCTCCCGTAGATCTCGACGGCCTCGCGGACGGTGAGGGACGGCTCGATCCCCGACGACTGGAGGACGATGCCGATGCGGTCGCGCAGGGCGCGGCCCTCTCGCGCCGGGTCGAGGCCGAGGACCGCGACCGAGCCTGCGGTGCGGGTGCGGTGACCCTCCAGGATCTCGACCGTCGTCGACTTGCCCGCCCCGTTGTGGCCGAGCAGGGCGTACACCTCGCCCGCCGCCACCTCGAGGTCGACGCCGTCGACCGCGAGGATGCCCCCGTCGTACTCCTTGCGGAGGCCGGACACCGCGATCGCCGTCGACACCTCGGTGGACACTAGGACCCCCCGCCGCGGCGACCGCGGGTCGGGGGATCGACGAGCGCGGTCAGGTCGTCGGCGCCGACGCCGCGTCCGCCCGTCGGCGGTTGGCGGCGTAGGTGTCGGCGTCGGTGCGGAACTCGGCGTGGCCGTAGCTGCGCAGGCGGCGGTGCAGCATCGCGGTGACGTAGCGGTCGGTGAGCGGGCGCAGCGGCGGGATCCGGTTGGCCAGGCGCACGGCCTGGAGTCGACCGAGGATGAAGGGCGTGGCGGCGGCGACCCGCGCCTTGTCGCCGACGGTGAGGTGGACCCCCATCTGCTCGGCGCGCTCGGGGTCGGCGGCGACGAACACCCGCACGAAGAACGCCTTGCTGAAGCTGCGCTCGAACTCCTCGGCGATGCGGTTCGGCAGCGACCGGTCGGGCCGCAGGTACGCCCGCATGGTGGCCCGCACCAGCTCGCCGCACGTCTCGTCGTCGTATCCCCGGCGCAGCGTCGCCGCCCGTCCGAGGAACACCCGCACCAGGCCGTCGGGGTCGGTGGGCAGCAGCTCTTCGGGCAGCCCGAGCAGGTGGCACCGGTAGCGGGCGCTCTCGATCTGGGCCCGCTCGTCGGGCGTGAAGTCGCGCTTCTCGCGGGCGGCGCCCGCCGCGACGAGGAAGGCACCGATGAGACCCGCGGGCATCTGGTCGACCTGCGGGATCGGGATGCCGAAGCGGGCCTGGTCCCACCGGTCGGTGCGGCGCAGCGCGTTGTACCGGACCATCGAGTGCATCAGCCGCACCATCATCGCCGCCTCGAAGCCGGCGCCGTCGCGGCGCATGCCGCCGGGGAGCGCGGTGCTGGCGAAGAAGCTCGCCGTCTCGTTGACCCGCACCGCGGCGCGCTTGTCCGACAGCGACCCGGTGAGCGCCATCGGGAGGGCGGCGTACTCGTTGATGAACGTGGCGAGGAAGGCGCCGCGGATGGCGAACGGCGAGGCGAGGGCGGCGCCGACCCGTTCGAGGGTCGCGCCCCGTTCGACCAGGTCGAGGTCGATCCAGTCGGGGATCTCCTCCATCGCCTCGATGAAGGCCACCAGTTCGGCGGGCGGGTCGTCGACCGCCTCGATGCCGTCGCGGCAGGCGGTGCGCGCCATCTCGATCAGGCCGCGCATGCCCACCTCGGGCAGGAGGGCGACGTAGGCGTCGCACACCACGTCGCCGAGCATCGTCGCGGTGGACATCAGGTCGATCAGCTCGGTGTCGGCGAAGAGCTCCTCGCGGGTGATCTTGATCGACGGCGGCAGGTCGGTCTCGTCGTCGGGACCGAGGGCGAGCCGCTCCGGCACCAGGTCGAAGTCGATGTCCCCGTACACGACGGGTAGCTCGTCTCGCTGGTGACGGACGCGTTCGCGCAGGGTCTCGATCGACATTGGCGGCTCCCGGATCGGCGGACGGTCGCCATCCTGCCAAAACTTGACCGATCGGTCTAGTGAGGGGGCGGCGGCGGGTTGGCGGGCGCGCCGGTGGTCCGGGCGTCGGAGCCGGTGCGGCGGCCCGACGCCCGGACCGGGCGTCTCCTTCCCCCGCCCGGGGGGTGGGGATGGTGAGGGGGACGGAGACCACGGCCCTCGGCGGCGATGCCGAAGGCGCACGGGTAGGGAGACCACCCGACGCCCCCGCCATTACGGTCCGACGCGGGAGGTCGGCGGGGCGGGGCCGGCCGGCCGATCCGGTGCTCACGCGCGCCGGTCCACCAGGGCGCCGGCGATCGCCTCGACGTGGGCGTGGTCGGTGCCGCAGCAGCCGCCGACGACCCGGAGATCGAGGTGATCGCGGAGGTCGTGGTACCGGGTCGCCAGGTCGGGGATGTCCCCGCGGTCGAGGTCCGGCGCCTCGTCGAGCTCGGCGTGGCTGAGGGTCGACGCGTTGGCCCGGACCCCCTTGACGCGATCGGTCCACGCTCCACCGGCCTCGACCGTGCCGTGGAAGTGGAGGGGGTGGGCGCAGTTGACCATGAAGTAAGCGGGCGCTCCGCCGGTGGCGTCGTCGACCTCCTCGACCGCCGCGCCGAGGGGCTGCCCCGACGGCAGGCGGCCGTCGGTCTCGACCGTGAAGGAGACCACGACCGGCAGGCCGACCGCGGTCGCGGCCCGCGTCACGCCGATCGCCTCGGCCGCGTACGTCATGGTGATCGCGCTCGCCATGTCGGCCCCGGCCTCGGCGAAGGCCCGGGCCTGGAGCCCGTGGTACGCGGCCGCCTCCGACGGGGTCATCGCGGTGTCGGCCAGGTAGCCGTCGCCGCGGGGCCCGAACACGCCGTTGACCACCGCATCGACCTCCGGCCGGGACCGCCTGACCGCGTCGACCAGCTCGACGGCCCGGCGGTTGACCGCGGCGAGGCGCAGCGCGTCGTACCCGAGGCGCGCCCCCCAGTCGAGGTTGGCCCGCCAGGTGGCGGTGTCGAGGACGATGCCGGTGCCGTACCGCGCCGCCACGTCGACGTACGCCTCGAGGTAGCGGGCCAGCGCGGCGCGTCCGGCGTCGTCGTCGACCAGCGGGAAGGCCGCGAAGTCGGCCAGCTCGATGCCCTCGTGGTGGATCAGGTGCGTCTCGAGCCCGCCGTCGGTGAGGTACGGGGCCGGGCTGCTGAGCTGGGGAAGGGACATGGTGCTCTCCTGTCGTAGGGGTTTCGCCCGGTACGGCGTGAGGACGCGCCTCACGGTGTGAGACCCGGCTCCGGTGGCCGCCGCCGACCCGCCTCCAACCGGCCTCCCTTCCCTGGCCGTAAGGTCGCGCCGTGCCATCCACGGGCGTGATCGGACGGGACGCCGAGCTCGCCGAACTCGACGCGCGGGTGCGCGAGAACCGCCTGGTGACCGTCGTGGGTCCGGGGGGCGTCGGCAAGACCGCGCTCGCGGGCGCCGCCGCGGACGCGCTCGCCGACCGTTTCCCCATGGGGGTGCGCCGGGTCGATCTCACCCGCGTCGACGACCCCGGCGCGGTCGCCGGGACGCTGGCCGCCCAGCTCGGCTTCGACTCCTTCGACGCCCTGCTCTGCGCACCGGGCGAACACCCGCTGCTGCTGGTCGTCGACAACTGCGAGCACGTCCTGGACACCGTCGCCGACGTCGTCGCGTCCCTGCTCGGGGCGTGCACGCAGCCGTCGGTGATCGCCACCAGCCGGGCCCCGCTGGAGCTGCCCGGAGAGTCGGTCGTCGCCCTCGCGCCCCTCACCGTGCCCACCGACGCCGAGCCGGAGTCCGGACCGGCGGTCGAGCTGTTCCTGTGCCGGTCCCGCGACGCCGGATCGTCCGCCGCCGGCGAGGACCCGCTCGCCGTCGCCCGCCTCTGCCGCCAGCTCGACGGGCTGCCCCTCGCCCTGGAGATCGCGGCGGCCCGGACCCGCACGATGACGGTGGCCGAGATCTCCGAGCGCCTCACCGAACGGATCGACGTCCTCCAGCGTCCCCGTTTCCGCGGTGATCCCCGACACCGCAGCCTCGCCGACACGATCGCCTGGTCCTACGAGCTGCTCAGTCCGGCGGCCGCCGAGCGACTCGATGCCCTGTCCGTCTTCGTCGGCCCGTGGTCGGCCGATGCGGGGCGTGCGGTCACCCCCGCCGCCGGCTTCGAGGACGACCTGGAGGAGCTGGTGACCGCCTCCCTGGTGGTCGCGGACACCACCGGCCCGGTGGCGCGCTACCGGCTCCTCGAGACCGTGCGGCGCTTCGCCCGTGACCGGCTCGACCGCCGCGGGGATACCACCCTCGCCTACGACCGCTTCGTCGATCACGTGCTCGCCCGATCCCGGGACCAGCTCGCCGGCGCCGCCGTCGCCTGGCGCAGCGACCTGCTGCGTGAGCTGCTCGATGGCTTCGACGACGTGGCCGAGGCACTGCGGTGGAGCATCGCCCACGACGACGACCCCCGGCGGGCCCACCGGCTGTGCTCCGCGCTGTGGGCGGTCGTCCACCAACGCCACGCCGACGACATCGTCGAGCTGATGCGAGGCCTCGTGGAGCGGTTCCCCGAGCAGACGTCCCGCGGGGGCGCCCAGGCGGTGGCGGTGCTCGCCACGGCCGAGTACGTGTCCGGCGATCCCGGCGGTGCCCTGGCACGCGTGGAACCGCTGGCCGAACGGCGTACCGACGCCGACCTCGCCACCGTGATGGCCCACCGCATCCTCGGTCAGGCGCGCAGTGCCGTCGGAGACCGCGCCGGCGCGGTGGACGCGTTCCTCGCGGGCGCGCGCGTCGCCTCGGCCCTCGGCCACGCGGCGATGGCCGACGAGCTGGAGGTGGCCGCGGCGGTCGTCACGGCCGACATCGGGGACGTCGACGGCCCGCTCGCCACCGTCGCCGAGGTGGTGGCCCGGGCGACCGCGCAGGGGTCGGTCCTGTCGGCGAGCTGGGCCCGCACGGTTCACGCCTGGCTGCTCGCCCGCACCGATCCGGCCGTCGCGCTCGCCGAGGCCGATGCCGCCCTGGCCGGCGCACGGGAGATCTCCTATCCGATCGCGGTCGCCGCCAACCTGCGCACCCGCGCCTA
>JAAYBP010000053.1 GCA_012730075.1 Acidimicrobiales bacterium
CGCTCGTAGAGCGGGACGAGGACCGCCGACGGCCGGGCCTGCCGGTCGGACGCCACCGGGCGGAGGTCGGCGGGCAGGTCGGCGACGCTGAACCCGCCGCGCTCGACCGGGGACTCGACCGCGGGGCCGAGCGACCCCATCACGGTCACGATGTCGCCGAGCGTCGGGCGCAGCAGCTCGCGCGGCGCGGACCGCCACGGCGCCGGCTCCCCCGGCTCCACGCCCGGCGGCCGGGGGATGCGCTGGGGGCCGCCCCGCCGCTCCGCACCCCCCTCGCCGCCCGGGCGGTCGGCGCCGCCGGGGCCGTCAGGACCTTCGGGCGGCCCGTCGGCGCGGGGGGAGGCGTCGGGCGACCCGGACGTCACGCCGGCGCGGCGAGCCGTTCGAGCAGGTCCTGCAATCCCGCGGCGTGCAGGGCCGCCACCACGTCGGCGGGCGGGATCTCGCCCCGCTCCCATCCCGTCCACGCGTCCCGCAGCGCGTCGGGCTCCGGCCCGCCCTCGGGGAGGACGTCGGGCAGGCCGCCGGTCTTGAGGTTGGCGAGGCCGCGCCCGGGGGTGACCTCGCCCGAGACGGTCTCGGTCCACGCCGAGAGCAGCTTCGCCGGGTCGGGGGGAGGTCGGTCCACGGCGGTCGATCCTAGGGAGCGCCGCCCCGACCCCAACCCCCTCCGTGCGGTTCGGTCCGGGGCGCCCGACGAGGATCGGACGCGACGAGGCCCGGACCTCGCGGTCCGGGCCTCGTCGAGCGAGCGGATGCCGAGCGGGGCTCGGCGGGCTCAGGGCTGGATCACATCATCCCGCCCATGCCGCCCATGCCACCCATGCCGCCGCCGGCGGGCATCGCCGGCTCGGGCTCGGGCTTGTCGGCGACGATGGCCTCGGTGGTGAGGAGCAGCCCGGCGATCGACGCCGCGTTCTGGAGCGCGGCGCGGGTCACCTTGGCCGGGTCGAGCACGCCGGCCTTGAGCAGGTCCTCGAACTCTCCGGAGGCGGCATTGAAGCCCTCGGCGCCCTCGCGGGACTCGACGTCGCGCACGACGACCGCACCCTCGAAGCCGGCGTTGTCGGCGATGAGCCGGGCCGGGGCCTCCAGGGCGAGGAAAACCGAGCGGGCGCCGGTCGCCTCGTCGCTCTCGAGCTTCTCGGCCACGTCGGCGACGCGGGCGCGGGCCCGGAGCAGGGCGGTGCCACCGCCGGGGACCACGCCCTCCTCGATGGCGGCGCGGGTCGCGGACAGGGCGTCCTCGATGCGGTGCTTCTTCTCCTTGAGCTCGACCTCGGTGGCCGCGCCGACCTTCACGACGGCGACGCCGCCGGCCAGCTTGGCGAGGCGCTCCTGGAGCTTCTCGCGGTCCCAGTCGGAGTCGGTGTCCTCGATCTCGCGCTTGATCTGCGCGATGCGGCCCTTGACGTCGTCCTCGGAGCCACCGCCGTCGACGAGGGTGGTGTCGTCCTTGGTGACCACGACCTTGCGGGCGGTGCCCAGCAGGTCGAGGGTGACGCCGTCGAGCTTGAGGCCGACGGTCTCGGAGATGACCTGGCCGCCGGTGAGGGTGGCCATGTCCTGGAGCATCGCCTTGCGGCGCTCGCCGAAGCCGGGCGCCTTGACGGCGACCGAGTTGAACGTGCCCCGGATCTTGTTGACCACGAGCGTGGCGAGGGCCTCGCCCTCGACGTCCTCGGCGATGATCAGCAGCGGCTTGCCGGTCTGCATCACCTTCTCGAGGACGGGGAGCAGGTCCTGGACGGAGCTGATCTTGCCCTCGTTGAAGAGCACGTAGGCGTCCTCGAGGACGGCCTCCTGGCGCTCGGCGTCGGTGACGAAGTACGGCGAGAGGTAGCCCTTGTCGAACTGCATGCCCTCGGTGAAGTCGAGCTCCATGCCGAAGGTGTTGGACTCCTCGATGGTGACGACGCCGTCCTTGCCGACCTTGTCGATCGCGTCGGCGAGAACCTCGCCGATCGTGGCGTCGTTGTTGGCCGAGATGGTGGCCACCTGGGCGATCTCGGACCGGTCGTCGATGTCGCGGGCCTGGTCGCGCACGGCCTCGACCGCGGCGCCGACCGCCTTGTCGATGCCCCGCTTGAGCGCCATCGGGTTGGCCCCGGCGGCCACGTTGCGGAGGCCCTCGCGCACGAGCGCCTGGGCGAGCACGGTGGCGGTGGTGGTGCCGTCACCGGCGACGTCGTTGGTCTTGGTGGCGACCTCCTTGACGAGCTGGGCCCCCATGTTCTCGTAGGGGTCCTCCAGCTCGACCTCACGGGCGATCGACACGCCGTCGTTCGTGATGGTCGGGGCGCCGAACTTCTTCTCCAGCACCACGTTGCGGCCGCGCGGGCCGAGCGTGACCTTCACCGCGTCGGCCAGCTTGTTGACTCCGGCCTCGAGCCCGCGGCGGGCTTCGTCGTCGAACTTCAGTTCCTTGGGCATGCGTGCTCCTACTTGTCGACCTTGGCGAGGACGTCGCGGGCGTTGAGGATCAGGAGGTCCTCGCCGTCGACGGTGATCTCGGTGCCGCCGTACTTCGAGTAGACGACGGTGTCGCCCACGGCGACGTCGGTGGGGATGAGCTCCCCGGTGTTCTCGGCCCGACGGCCGGGCCCCACGGCGAGGACCTCGCCCTGCTGGGGCTTCTCCTTGGCGGTGTCGGGGATGACCAGCCCGCTGGCCGTGGTGGCCTCGGCGTCACCGGGGCGGACGACGATGCGATCGTCGAGCGGCTGAAGGTTCATTGCGCCTCCGTAGTCGGTTGCGTCCCCACGCCGGGGACCGGATCGCACCCCGTCGGATTCGGGGGCGGCTTGGCACTCTCCCGTGCCGAGTGCCAACCCTACGGCCGCCCGCTGGCACTCGCAAGCCCCGAGTGCCAAACCTCCTCCCGGCCGCCCCGGCGGAGGCGCGACACGGACGCGAGCGGGGCTCACGGCGCGAGGGGGGCGCGGGGCGGGCCGGTCGGACCCGCGCCGTGTGACCGATGACGTCTGGACACCTCCGTTACCGGCAGTAACACTACGGGGGCCCACGACGACGAGGGAGATCCCCGTGAGCGCCACCGCGACGCTGCCCGAGACCGACGCCCCGACCGGCGACGACGCCGCCACCCCGCCCGGCGACGACACCTCCGCCACGGCCGCCGCCTCCTCCCCCGCCCCGATCAAGGTGCGACGCATGTCGTTCCACCCCGACGACAACATCGGTCGCCGCCACTTCGCCGACGGCGACCTGGTGATGAGCCACGTGGTGTCGGTGCTGTCGGGGCTGTTCCCCGAGGGTGAGGACTACTTCGTCCGCAGCGTCCGCCACTTCCGCGACCGCATCGACGACCCGGTGCTGAAGAAGCAGGTCGCCGGCTTCATCGGCCAGGAGGCGATCCACGGCCGCGAGCACCGCGACCTCAACG
>JAAYBP010000393.1 GCA_012730075.1 Acidimicrobiales bacterium
GCAGGTGCGCCTTGACCGGCTCGGTCGCCCCGGCGTCGGCCGCCCGGGCCAGCGCCACGGTGGCGCGCACGGCGTAGTCGACCTTGGCCGTGGTGCGCACGCCCCGATCATGGCAGCCCCGCCGGGTCCTGCGCCGATCCGCCCGCCCCGGATCACCTGGTCGGTAGCCTCGCCGGGATGGGGAAGCGACTGGTCGTCGTCGGGGGAGATGCGGCGGGCATGTCCGGCGCGGCCCAGGCTCGGCGCCTAGATCCGGACCTCGACATCGTCGCCCTCGAGCGCGGCACCCGCACCAGCTACTCGGCGTGCGGAATCCCGTACCTGGTCGCCGGCGACGTGTCCGACGCCGACGCCCTCGTCGCCCGCACGCCCGAGGAGTTCCGGCGCGAGCACCGCATCGACGCGCGGGTGCGCCACGAGGTCACCGCGATCGACCTCGACGCCCGCACCGTCGAGGTCCGCAACCTCGAGCACGAGCGGACGTTCCGCCTCGGCTTCGACCACCTGCTGATCGGCACGGGCGCCCGGCCGGTCCGTCCCGACATCCCGGGCATCGCCTCCGACCACGTCCACGGCGTGCAGACCCTCGACGACGGCACCCGGCTGCTCGACGTCGCCCGCCGGTCGCGCTGCCGCGACGCGGTCGTCGTCGGTGCCGGCTACATCGGCCTCGAGATGGCCGAGGCCCTGCACCGGTGGGGGGCCCGGGTCGCGCTGGTCGAGGCGCACGACCACCCGCTCGCCCGCACCCTCGATCCCGACATGGGTGCGCGGCTCGTCGACCTCATCGGCGCGATCGGCATCGAGTGCCGCTTCGGTGAGCGGGTGCGGGCGATCGAGCCCGACCGGGTCGTCACCGACGCCGGGCCCGCCCGGGCCGACCTGGTGGTGATCGGTCTGGGCGTCGAGCCGGAGGCGACCCTCGCCGAGGCGGCCGGGCTCGACCTGAGCGTGCGCGGGAGCATCTCGGTCGACCGCCGCCAGCAGACGAGCCACGAGGGCGTGTGGGCGGCGGGCGACTGCGCCGACACCTTCCACCGCGTGTCGCAGCGGCGGGTGCACGTCGCCCTCGGCACCGTCGCCAACAAGACCGGGCGGGTCGCCGGCGTCAACATCGGTGGCGGTCACGCAGGGTTCCCCGGCGTCGTCGGCACGGCGATCACCAAGGTGTGCGGCACCGAGGTGGCCCGCACCGGCCTGTCGACGGCCGAGGCCGAGCGGGCCGGGTTCGCGGTCGCCACCGCGGTCGTCGAGACGACCACCCGCGCGGGCTACCACCCCGGCGCCGAACCGATGGTGGTGAAGGCGATCGCCGAGCGCGGCACCGGACGGATGCTCGGACTCCAGATCGTCGGCGGGCAGGGGTCGGCGAAGCGCATCGACACCGCCGCCACCGCGATCACCGCCCATCTCACCGCCGCGGACGTGGTCGAGCTCGACCTCGCCTACGCCCCGCCGTTCTCCTCGGTGTGGGACCCGGTGCAGGTGGCCGCCCGCGCCGTCCTCCGTTCGGTGTGACGATGGTGCGCTCGGTGTGACCGCGAGCCGTGGCGCGGGCGTCACCCGTGGGAAACGCGGCCGAAACATCCTGACGGCAACCTGTCGTCCCTGATGGACCGACCGGCCCCGACCCCCGACGCCCCCACCTTCGACCGGGCCGCCGTCCTCGACGGGGCGGACCCGGGTCTGGCCGTGGTCGCGGCGTGGACCGCCGCCGTCGACGGGTGGCTCGCCCGGCTCTACGAACACGCCCTCGCCTCGGTCGGCGGCCCCGGTCCCGGCGACGGCTCCGGCGTCGCGCTGGTGGCGATCGGCGGGTACGGGCGGGCCCAGCTCTGCCCGGGCAGCGACCTCGACCTGCTGCTGCTCCACGCCCGTGCCGTCGACGCCGAGCCGATCGCCACGGCGCTCTGGTACCCGATCTGGGACGCGGGGCTGAAGCTGGGCCACTCGGTGCGCACCCCGAAGCAGGCGCTGACCCTCGCGTCCGACGACCTCGACACGGCGACGGCCCTGCTCGACACGCGGGTGCTCGCCGGTGACCGCCTCCTTGCCGACTCGCTCGCCCGCGAGGCGCGCGAGCAGTGGGAGAGGCGCGGCAAGCGCTGGCTCGCCCGGCTGGCCGACTCGGTCGACGAGCGCCACGAGCGCGCCGACGAGATCGCGTTCCTCCTCGAGCCGGACCTGAAGCTCGCTCGCGGCGGGTTGCGCGACATCCACGCCGTCCGCTGGGCCGAGGCCGCCCGGAAGGTGATGCTCGATGACGACCACACGACGATCGACGCCGCCGAGGCCGACCTCCTCGCGATCCGCGCCGAGCTGCACCGCGTGGCCGGGCGGGCCGGCGACGTCCTCCTGCTCGAGCAGCAGGACGCGGTGGCCGCCGCGCTCGGGCTCGACGGCGGCGCCGACGAGTTGATGGCGGTCGTCGCCGACCGCGGCCGGTCGGTGGCGTGGCGGTCGAACGAGACGTGGCACCGGGTGCGGGCGATGCTGGCCGGCCCGGGTTGGTCGATGGGCGGTCGACCGCGGGAGATCGGACCCGGGCTCGCCCTGCGCGACCGCGAGGTGCACCTCACCGCGGCCGCCGACCCGGCCGCCGACCCTCCGGTGGCCCTGCGCGCCGCGGCCGCCGCCGCCCGGCTCGATACGCGGATCGACCGGGGCTCGCTCGCCCGCCTCGCCACCGAGACGGCGCCGTTCGGCGACCCGTGGCCGGCGGGTGCCCGGGAGGCGCTGGTCGACCTGCTCCTGACCGGGGAGGCGGCGATCCGACAGATCGAGGCGCTCGACCAGGTCGGGATCTGGCTCCGGGTGCTCCCCGACTGGGCGACGGCCCGCAACCGGCCCCAGCGCAACGCGTACCACCGCTTCACCGTCGACCGGCACCTCCTGGAGGCGGCGGCGGGCACCGTCGACATGGTCGACACGGTCGACCGGCCGGACCTGCTGGTGCTCGGTGGCCTGCTCCACGACATCGGCAAGGGCCGACCCGGCGACCACACCGAGGTCGGGATGGAGCTGGTCGAGGTGATCGGGCCCCGCATGGGCCTCGACGCGGACGACACCGCCACGCTGGTCGACCTGGTGCGCTTCCACCTGCTGCTGCCCGACGTGGCGACCCGCCGCGACCTCGACGACCCGGCGACGATCGACGGCGTGGCCAAGCAGGTCGGCTCGCTCCGGACGCTGCGCCTCCTCCACGGCCTGACCGTCGGCGACTCGAAGGCGACCGGACCCGCGGCGTGGGGATCCTGGAAGGCGGGGCTGGTCGAGACCCTCGTCGAGCGGGTGGCGGTCGCCCTCGGCGACGAACCGCGTGGGCCGGTGCCACCGCCGTTCCCGACCGCGGCGCAGCGCGCCCTGCTCGACGCCCGCCGCAGCCACGTGTCCGCCGAGGGCGACGAGCTGAC
>JAAYBP010000008.1 GCA_012730075.1 Acidimicrobiales bacterium
GACGCGGCCGGGTTCACCGCGGACGCGGAGGTGTCGCAGCAGGTAGTCGTGCAGTCCTTCGAGATCGAGAGCCTCCGGCGGGTACGGGACCTGCGCCCGGACCTGACGTTGACCTACCTCGGCTCGCTCGGGGAGGGGTTCGACGAGGAAGCGCTCGACGCGCTCGCGGAGGAGGTCACCGGCCTCGGACCGAACCAGGCCGACGTCGACGAGGCCCTGATCGCCGCCGCCCACGAGCGCTGCCTCACGGTCGTCCCGTACACGATCGACGACCCGGCGGAGATGACCCGGCTGCTCGACCTCGGCGTCGACGGCGTCATCAGCAACCGGATCGACCTGCTGGTGCCGCTCGTCGCGGGGAGGGAGTGGTCGCCTCCCTGCGGCTGAGCGTGGGAACCCGCGGGCCGGTCGGAGGCACGGGCGAACCGCGGGTTGCGTAGGGTCCGCCCCATGAGCGAAGCCGCAGCCAACGCATTCCCCCTGTTCCAGGCCGACGTCGGCAACGACGAGGGCACCGGAGAGTGGTTCGAGGTCACCCAGGACCAGATCGACCGCTTCGCGGACGTCACCCACGACCACCAGTTCATCCACGTCGACCCCGAGGCGGCGAAGAACACGCCGTTCGGCACCACGATCGCCCACGGGTTCCTGACCCTGTCGATGCTCACCCACCTCTCGGCCGGCGCCACCTCGGGCACGCCCGATCCCGCCCGGTTCGCCGGCCTGCTCATGGGCATCAACTACGGGTTCGACAAGGTCCGGTTCGTGAACCCGGTCAAGGTCGGTTCGCGCGTCCGTGCCCGCGCCGTCACCAAGGACGTCGTGTTGAAGGGCGGGGCGATCGACGTCACCCGCTCCTTCACGGTCGAGATCGAGGGCGAGGAGAAGCCGGCGCTGGTGGCCGACTGGATCACGCGCATGGTCTACGGCTGATCGTCGGATCGGAGGTCGCGGCCCCCGTTGTGCCACGCTCGGTGACCGTGTCGAGGGAGAGTGGAAGCAGTGCGGCACCCGAGCCGGGCCCGTCGACGCGCGACGCGCTGATGGACGCGGCCGTCGAGCAGCTCCGCAGCCGGGGGGTGCTCGCCGGGCTGAACCTGCGGGAGGTCGCCGAGGCGGTCGGCGTCACCCCGGCGAACATCTACTACTACTTCGGGTCCCGGCAGGGGCTGCTGCGCGCCGCGCTCGCCCGGGCCGCCGAGGACCTCCAGGAACCGCTCGCCGAGGTGCTGACCTCGTCGTTCGTCGAGCGTCGGCTGCGGATCTTCGACGCGATCGTCGCCAACGAACCCCTGAAGCTGACCGCGCTGCTCGCCCTCGACGGCGACCCGGACTACCGGCCGATGCCGTTCCTCGCCGAGACCCAGGCCCAGCTCCGGGCCATGGCCGAGGCGGGTGAGATCGAGTCCGACGTCGACGCCATGGCGGCGCACCTGATGGGGCTCGCCGCGTCGATCGGCTTCGCGATCTACGCGGAGGCGGCCGCCCGGCAGATCGGGCTCGACCTCGAGGATCTCACCGGGCGCGCGAGGGTCGTGTTCGGCCGCATGATGGCGGCCGCCACGCCCTGATCCCGCCGCCCGGCGCTCAGCCCTCGATCCGGTTCCAGTCGACGACGGCCGCGCCGGTGGCGACCACGCGGGTGAGCAGGGCGAGGCGGTTCGAACGCACCGCCTCGTCGTCGGCCATCACCATCACCGCGTCGAGGCAGTCGTTCAGCGCGGCCGCCATCGGCGCGGCCGCCGCCAGGTAGTCGGCCGGGGTGGTCGCGCCGGCCCCCTCGACCGCCTCGACCGCGGCGAGCAGCGCGACCTCGGTGGGGTCGTCGAAGCGGGCCGGGTCGACCGGCGGCAGCGCGGCCCGGTCGGTGTCCCCGACGAGGCGATCGGCGCGCTTCAGCGCGTCGGCGACGAGCCCGAACCCGTCGTCGGCGACCGCGGCACCGAGCTCGTCGAGCACCTCGACGGCGCGCCGGGGCGTGTCGGCGTGGAGCAGGGCGGCCTGCACGAGGTCGTGGCGGTGGCCCCGATCGAGGAGGAGCTGCTCGAAGCGGCGGCGGACGAAGGCGGCGGCGTCGTCGATCAGCCCGTCGGGCCGGTCGACCGGGAGGTGGGCGGCGGCGCGGTCGAGGCCGGCGCGCACCGAGAACCCGTCGAGGGCGGGGTCTAGGCCGGAGGAGGCGACCAGCACGACGCCGCGGGCGGCCCGCCGGAGACCGAACGGGTCGGCGCTGCCGGTCGGCTCGGCGCCTACCGCGAGCAGCGCGGTCAGCAGGTCGAGGCGGTCGGCGAGCGACAGCAGCGCCCCGGCGAGGGTGGTGGGCACCTCGTCGCCGGCGCCGCGGGGCAGCTCGGCCTCGGCGATGGCCCGGCTGACGTCGTCGCCGAGCCCGAAGTCGCGCCCGTAGTGGAGGGCCATCGTCCCCGCCAGGCTGGTCATCTCGGTGACCATGCTCGACCCCTGGTCGAACTTGGCGAGCGGCCCGGCACGGCGCACGGTCTCGGCGGTGGCCGGGTCGACGGCGAGGTCGGCGGCCAGCTCGAGGGACGTGGCGGCGATGCGGTCGACGCGGTCGCGCATCGACCCCAGGCGGC
>JAAYBP010000394.1 GCA_012730075.1 Acidimicrobiales bacterium
CCCGCCCGACGACCTGATCGCCCACACCTCGGAGGACCCCGATGCCCATCGACCTCGATCGCCGTGACGGCGTCGCCACCATCACCGTCGCCAACCCGAAGCTCCGCAACGCGCTGGACGTGGGCCTCGCCCGCGACCTGATCGCGGCCTGCGACGAGATCGACGGCGACGACACCGTCGGTGCGGCGGTGGTGCGGGGCGCCGAGGGCACGTTCTGCTCCGGGGCCGACCGCTCGCTGCTCGACGCCGACGTCGACCAGGCCGGCGACGAGCAGTACACGGCGATGGGGCTGATCTACCGCTCGTTCCACCGCGTCGGTCAGCTCGCGGTGCCGACGATCTCGGCCGTCCGCGGCGCGGCGGTCGGGGCCGGGGTGAACCTGATGCTCGCCACCGACCTGCGCGTCGTCGCCGACGACGCCAAGGTGCTCGCCGGCTTCCTCCGCATCGGCGTGCACCCCGGCGGCGGCTTCTTCACGCTGGCGGCCCGCACGGCCGGACGGGAGACGGCCTCGGCGATGGGACTGTTCAGCGAGGCGGTCTCCGGCGAAGCCGTCGTGGCCGCCGGCCTGGCGTGGCGGGCCGTCCCCGACGGCGAGGTCGAGGACGTGGCGTTCGAGCTGGCCGCCCGGGCCGCGGCGGACCCGGCGCTGGCCCGGGCGACGGTCGAGACCTTCCGGCGCGAGCTGGGTCCCCCCGGCATCGGATGGGATGCCGCCATCAACTTCGAGCGCCCCGCCCAGATGTGGTCGCTCACCCGCCGCGCCGCCGCGTCCCGGTCCTGACGGCCGGGCGCGGGCCCCACCCGCGCCCGCTAGCGGGTGTAGTCGGCGCCGGTCAGGTGGCGGCGCGTCCAGGCGACGACGTGGTCGACGTCCTCGGGCCGGGCGGTGACCACCCCGGTCCTCAGCTCGGCCTCCTCGGCGAGGCTCGGGCACTCGTCGTCCACCCCGGACACCTGTTCGCGTCCGACCTCCTCGCCGCTGTTCACCTCGAACGCGCGGATCAGGGTGGTCTGCACCTGCATGGTCACCGTCCAGGTCGAGCCGGGCTCGGTCGCCTGGTATTCGCAGACCCGGTCGGTCGACTCGACCTCCCCGTCGGTCGTGCAGACCACGAACCGGGTCGCCCCCTCCTTCGCCGGATCGGACGTGTTGTGGAACGTGCCTCCGGAGGAGAGCTCGAGGTAGCCCGCCACGGCACCCGACCCGTCGGCGATCTGGGCGAGCTGCCCCGGCTCGTCGGGCACGGGGGCCGGCTGCTCCGGCCGCGGCTCGATCGCCACGTCGCCCGAAGCTGGGAGCCCGCGGCACGAATCCGAGATCCGGCTGGGCGCCGCGTCGGTCTCCGGCGGGACGCTCGTCGTCGCGGCACCGGCCTCGCCGGCGGAACGGGACACGCGCAACGCCACGAACACGCCGGCCGCCGAGGCCGCGCCCACGAGGGCGAGGGCCGCGACCAACCGCAGCCCGCGGCGCCGCCTGCGCACCCGCCGCACCGTCGCTGGTGCGGGGAAGCGGCGGTAGGCCGGAACCGTCGGCGGAAGCGCGCCGGTCGGTCGGCCGAACCCGGCGGGGCGGACGCCGGTGGTCGGACCGAAGCTCCTCGCCAGGGGCCCGGACCGTGGGTCCGGCGGGGGCGTCGGCTCAGGGCCCGCCTCGGCCTCGGTGTCGTCGGTCTCCTCGGTGTCGACGGCGTCGGTCGTGTCCTCGTCGTCCTGGTCGGACGCGTCTTCCTCCGGTGCCGGCCCGCCGCCATCGGTGGGGTCCGAGTCGTCGGAGTCCTCGGCGCTGTCGGGTTCGGTCGCGTCGCCGGTGGTCTCGTCCGCGTCGTCGGTGCCGTCTTTGGCCTCGTCGGTGCCGTCGTCCCCATCGGTGGGGTCCGAGTCGTCGGAGTCCTCGGCGTCGTCGGGTTCGGTCGCGTCGTCGGTGGTCTCGTCCGCGGTCTCGGCCTCGTCCTCGTCGGAGGCGTCGTCGGTGCCGTCGTCGCCCTCGTCGGTGCCGTCGTCGGTGCCCGCCTCGGGGTCGGACGCCGTGTCGTCGTCGTTCTCCTCCTCGGCGGCCTCGACGTCGGTCGCGTCGGCGGCGTCCTCGGGGTCGGCCGGTTCCGGTTCGGGGTCGGGTTCGGCGTCCGCGTCGTCGGCCTCGGGCTCGTCGTCCGTCGACTCGGCGTCGGTCGGTTCGGTGTCCTCGTCGTTCCTGGGGTCCTCGTCGGCATCGGCC
>JAAYBP010000395.1 GCA_012730075.1 Acidimicrobiales bacterium
CGCCCGACTCCATGGCGTCGGAGAGGAAGCCGACCGACCCGGTGATCCCCGCGGCGGCCAGCTTGAGGACGATCGTGACCACCGCCGCGGCCACCGACAGGCCCATCATGCGGACGAGGGTCCGCTGTCCCGCCGCCCGCCGGTCGTCGATCGCGGTCACGGCGTCACCCGACGACCTCAGTGCGCGTGGGCGTGGAGCATCGAGCGGACGAGGGCGTAGAGGTCCTCCTCGCCGGGGTCGGCGGCGAGCGCGGCACGGACGCGGTCGACGTCCTCGTCGGGCACCGCGACCGGGAGACCCGCGAGGAGCGGTCCGCCGGGGGTGTCGAGGACCGCGCCCAGGAGGTGCCCCTTGGGACGGAGCTCGTGCAACGGTCCGAGGTCCGCGGCGACGGTCAGCACGTCACCGCCGGGCTCGTCCCCGTCACCCTCCCCGCTGGCGTCGCGCAGGCGCAGCTCCCCGTCGGGCGAGAACCGCTCGACCCGGTACAGCCGGTGGCGGGCGTCGGCCCAGCTCTCGATCAGCTCGCGCTCGTCGTCGGGCAGCAGCCCACCCATCTGTGCGACGAGCTCGCTCATCGCACCCCCCTCGAGGAGGTGGGCGTGCAGCGATAAGACGAACAGGTCGATGGCGTGCATCCCGAGGTCGAAGTCGAGCTCCGGGACGCAGCCGCGGTGGCGATCCATCGCCCACGTCTGCACCTTCCACTGGGCGAACGAGGCGCGGCCGGCCAGGCCGAGGGGCTGCGGGTGGCGTTGGCAGCACTGCTTGAACTTGCGGCCCGATCCGCACGGACACGGGTCGTTGCGGCCCACCCCGGTCGGGGGCACCGGCCGCCAGCGATCGAGGTGGACGGCCCGCTCGGGGGCGCCGGCGGCCCGCCACGTCCGTTGCGCGGCCTCGACGTCGCCGGCGACGGCGAGGAAGCTGCCCAGCTCCTCCCAGACCTCGTCCCACCCGTCGCCGCTCGCCGGAGGGTGCGCCGCGGCCGCGCCGGTGAGGAGCCCGAACGCGGCCTCGACGTCGCCACGCGCCATCTCGGTGCTCGCCAGCAGCCACGCGGCGCCGACGCCCGTCTCGTCGGCGAACTCCCGCAGCCGATCGGCGATGTCGGCGGTCTCGTCGTCGGCGAGGCCCGACACGTGGTCCGCGACGACGCCCACCGCCGCCGCGTCGTCGAGGAAGCGCGATGCGATCTCGGCCAACTCCGGGCGAAGGGCCTCGGCCGGTGAGGTCAGGGCGAACCAGAGCAGGCCGACGCTCTCGGGCGACGGGACCGCGTCCCACCGGCGGGTCATGGAGATCAGCCGCCAGCCCACCGCGTAGATCGCGAAGCGCTCCTCGCTCAGCCCGTCACCGGCGACCACCCGGTCCATCGACTTGAGGCCGGTCGCGGCGATCGCCTCGCCGAACGGCACCCGCAGCCCGGCGAGGAGGGGCCCGGCAGCGACGAGCAGGTCGGCGGCCGCCTCCTCGAGGTCGAGGATCCAGTCGTTCCGAGGCTCGGCGCCGGGCGTCAGGGCGACGCTCTCCTTGCGGCCCAGGTCCTCGATCGCGTCGCGCAGCGCGGTGACGTCACCGGCGTCGTCGGGCCCCTCGGCCAGCTCGTCGGCCGGGCCGGGGCGGACCAGGCGGAGCCGGTCGCCGTCGAGCACCAGGCCCACCACGTCGCCCTCGGCCAGGTCGGGCTCCCACCCGTCGGGCAGGAGGAACGACCCCGCCCCGAACAGCTCGGCCTCGACCTCCGCGCCCTCGTCACCGATGACGACCCGTTCCGGGGCGCCGATCGACAGGTGGAACACGCCGTCTACCCCGAAGTCGACCCCACGGTTGGCGACCTCGTCGGCGTCGAGCCGATGCCACGCCACGAACCCGCCGAGCAACCAGGCCCGGCTGGCGACCCGCTCGTCGTCGAGCTCGACCACCCTCGACGGATCCACCACCTCCCACAGCTGGGCGTCGATCCGGTCCTCGTCCTCCTCCGACCCCGCCCCCAACCTCCGGGCCACCGCGGCGCCCAGTTCGTCCTCGGCCAACGGCCCGTCCGCCAGCACCGCGTCGATGTCCTCAGCCGTCACCTCGTTCACCGCCCGACCCTACCCACGGCC
>JAAYBP010000396.1 GCA_012730075.1 Acidimicrobiales bacterium
CCGTCGGTGACGCCGGCCAACTCGAGGATCAGCGAGATGATCGTCGCCTTCCTGGCCCTCGCCGGGGGCTTCTTGCCGAGCGACTCGGCGATCTGGCTGAGCTCGTCGCGCTCCTTGGCCTCCAACAGGGAACGTTCGAATCCACTCATCGCTACCTCGCTTTTCGAGAGCCGTCCGGCTCGGGGGCCCGGGCACCGCGGCCGACGGCCACGACACCAGCAGGGGGGAGAACGGTGTCCCGGGTTCGCGGGGCCGGCATCGAGACCGGCGCAACCCCGCGGGGACGCGGGCGAGCATACAAACCACACGAGGTGCCTGGCACCTCGTGTGGTTTTCAGCCGGTGGGGCGGAACCGGCGGAGCCGCAGCGAGTTGGTGACGACGAACACGCTGCTGAGGGCCATCGCCGCGCCGGCCAGCATCGGGTTGAGCAGCCCGGCCGCGGCGGCGGGGAGGGCGGCGACGTTGTAGGCGAACGCCCAGAACAGGTTGCTCTTGATCGTCGCCAGCGTGCGCCGGCTGAGGCGGATCGCGTCGACCGCCCCCCGCAGGTCGCCGCGGACCAGGGTCAGGTCGCTCGCCTCGATCGCCACGTCGGTTCCGGTGCCCATCGCCAGGCCGAGGTCGGCCTGGGCCAGGGCGGCGGCGTCGTTCACCCCGTCGCCGACCATGGCGACGACCCGCCCCTCGCCCTGGAGCCGCCGCACGACCTCGACCTTCTCCTCGGGCAGCACCTCGGCGGTCACCTCGTCGATGCCGACCCGACCGGCGACGTGGCGGGCGGCGCGCTCGTTGTCGCCGGTGAGCAGCACCGGGCGGAGGCCGAGGTCACGCAGACCGGCGATCGCCTCGGCCGAGGTGGGCTTCACCGTGTCGGACACGACGACGACGGCCCGGACGGCGCCGTCCCAGCCGACGAGGATCGGGGTGCGCCCCTCGGCCTCGGCGGCGTCGCGGGCGGCGCGCAGGTCGTCGGAGAGGGGCAGGGACCAGTCGGCGAGGAACCGCTCGCGACCGGCGACCACCGCGTGGCCGTCGACCACGCCGGTGACCCCGAGGCCCTGGGTGCTGGCGAAGGACTCGACCGGCGCCATCTCGATGCCGCGCGCCCGTGCGCCGTCGGCGATGGCGGCGGCGATCGGGTGCTCCGATGCGTCCTCGACCGACGCGGCGAGGCGCAGCGCCTCGTCCGCGTCGACGCCGTCGGCCGCCACCACCTCGACCAGCGCCATCTCGCCGGTGGTGACCGTGCCGGTCTTGTCGAGGACCACGGTGTCGACGCGCCGGGTCGACTCCAGCACCTCGGGGCCCTTGATCAGGATGCCGAGCTGCGCGCCGCGGCCGGTCCCGACCATCAGGGCGGTCGGCGTGGCCAGCCCCAGCGCACACGGGCAGGCGATGATCAGCACCGCGACCGCCGCGGTGAAGGCGGTCGAGACCTGGTCGGACCCGGCCGCGGTGAGCCAGAACCCGAACGTGGCGGCGGCCAGGCCGAACACGACGGGGACGAACACGGCGGACACCCGGTCGGCCAGGCGCTGCACCGGGGCCTTGCCGGTCTGGGCGTCCTCGACGAGGCGGGCGATGCGGGCCAGGGCGGTGTCGGCGCCGACCCGGGAGGCCTCGACGACGAGCCGGCCTCCGGCGTTGATCGTGGCCCCGGTCACGGCGTCGCCGGGCCCGACCTCCACCGGCACGGGCTCGCCGGTGAGCAGCGAGGTGTCGATCGCCGAGGTGCCGTCGACGACCGTGCCGTCGGTGGCGACCTTCTCGCCCGGCCGGACGACGAACCGGTCGCCGACGCCGAGGTCCTCGACCGGCACCCGCACCTCCACCCCCTCGCGCAGCACGGCGACGTCCTTGGCGCCCAGCTCCAGGAGGGCGCGCAGGGCGGCCCCGGAGCGACGCTTGGCCCGGGCCTCCGCCCACCGCCCGGCCAGCAGGAACGTGGTGACCCCGGCGGCGACCTCGAGGTAGATCTGGCTCGACGCCATGCCCCGCTCGGGTCGGATCGAGAGGGAGTGGGTGAGGCCGATCTCCCCGGCGTCGCCGAGCAGGAGCGCCCAGACCGACCAGCCGAAGGCGGCGAGGATCCCGACGCTGACGAGCGTGTCCATCGTCGCCGCGCCGTGGCGCAGGTTGGTCCACGTCGCCCGGTGGAACGGCCACGCGCCCCAGATCGCGACCGGGGCGGTCAGGGTCAGCGACACCCACTGCCAGCCGTCGAACTGGAGGGCCGGCACCATCCCCATCAGGATCACCGGGAGGGCGAGGGCGGCCGACACGATCGTGCGGTGGCGCAGGACGTCGACCGGCGCCACGTCGTGGGCCATGTGGTCATGCGGGTCGTGCCCGCCGTGCGCGGTGGGCCCGTGGTCGGCACCGGGATCGTGGTGGCCACCGTGGTGACCGTCCGCCGCGCCGACGGCGGCCCGCGCCGGCACGGTCGCGCCGTAGCCGACCGACTCGACCGCGGCGACCAGGTCGTCATCGGCGAGCCCACCGTCGACGAGCACGCGGGCCTTCTCGGTGGCGTAGTTGACCGTCGCCTCGACGCCGTCGAGGCGGTTGAGCTTCTTCTCCACCCGGGCGGCGCACGACGCGCACGTCATCCCGGTGATGTCGAGATCGACCCGGCGGGCGTCGGTACCGGTGTCAGCCGCCATCGTCGTCCTCCTCGTGGTCGTCGTGGCCGCCGCCCGATCCGTCGGTGGTGCCGGTCCCGCCGGTCGTCCCGGGATCGGTCCCGACGGCCGGGATCGATCCGGCCGTACCCGTCTCCGGGACGGTGACGGTGAAGCCCACGGTGTACAGCGTGCCGTCGACCTTGACGTCGAGGATCAGGCGGTAGGTGCTGCTCTCGGGAAAGTAGACGTCGAACGTGAGCCCGCCCGCGTGGGGGGTGGGCACGGCGGTCGACTGCACCCGGTCGGTGGTGCGGTACACGACGAGGTGCCCGCGGCCGTCGAGGTAGGCGTCGGGCTCGATCGCCTCGCCGTCGCGGGTGACGGTGAAGTGGACCTCGTTCGGCCCCCGCTGGGGCCGGGCCGTCAGCACGACCGCGAGGTGCTCGTCGAGCGCGACGACCGTCGGATCCGAGGCGCCCGGACCGTGGCCGCCGTCGTCCTCGTGCCCGGAGCCGGTGTCGAGCGGCCCGACGACGGTGCCGACCGCCGCACCGGCCGTCCCGAGGACGACCAGCGCCACGGCGAAGGCGACCAGCCGGGCGACGACGCTCACGGCACCACGGCGTACCCCGCCTCGTCGACGGCGGCGGCGACCGCGTCGGGGGCGAGGTCCGCGGTGGAGTCGATCGTGACCGCGCCGGTGGGGAGGTCGACCTCGACGGCGGTGACGCCGGGCAGGGCGCCGACCTCCTGCTTCACGGCGGCGACGCAGTGGCCACAGGTCATCCCCTCGACGGTGACGGTGGTGCGGGCCATGCTGGGTCCTCCTCGTTCGGGATACCCCTAGGGGGTATCCCCACCCTACCGGTCCGCGCCGGAGGGCGGCAACGCCTCCGCGGTGCGGGTGCCGCCGATCCACGCCCGGTGCAGCCCCGCGTAGATCCCGTCGAGGGCCACCAGCTCGGCGTGGGTGCCCTGCTCGGCGAGCCGGCCGCGATCGAACACGAGCACCCGGTCGGCCCGCTCGGCGGTGGACAGCCGGTGGGCGACGGTGACGGTCGTGCGGCCCTCGGCGAGCCGGTCGAGCGCCTCGGCCAGGGCCCGCTCGGTCTCGGGGTCGACCGCCGAGGTCGCCTCGTCGAGGATCAGCAGCCCGGGGTCGGCGACCTGGGCCCGCACGAGGGCGACGAGCTGGCGCTCGCCCACCGACAGCGAGTCGCCGCGCTCCCCCGCCTCGGTGTCGAGCCCCCGGGGCAGGCGGTCGACCCACCAGCGCAGCCCGACGGCATCGACCGCGGCCTCCACGTCCGCGGCGGTGGCGCCGAGGCGGCCGAGGGCGATGTTGGCGCCGACGGAGCCGGCGAACAGGAAGCCGTCCTGGGGCACCATCCCGATCCGCTCGAGGCGCGACCCCGCCGCCACGTCGCCGAGATCGAGACCTCCGACCTCGACCCGTCCCGCGGTCGGATCGGCCAGGCGGGCCAGCAGCCGGGCGAAGGTGGTCTTGCCCGAGCCGGTCTGGCCGACGATCGCCACCGACTCCCCCCGCCGGATCTCGACGTCGACCCCGGTGAGCGCCAGGGCGGGCGCTCCCCGGTAACCGAAGTCGAGGCCCTCGACGCGGACGCCGAGCGGACCCTCCGGCAGCGGCCGGCCCGGGTCGGGTTCGACCACCTCGATCGGGACGTCGAAGGTGCTCAGGACCTTGCGGGCGCCCGCCGCCGCGTTCTGGGTCTGGTCGAGCACCTCACCCAACTCGGCGACCGGCTGGGTCAGCAGGGTGACGAGGAACGTGAAGGCGACCAGCTCGCCGGCGTCGAGGCCCCAGCTCGGGCCCTGCCACACGCCGATGGCGGCGACGGCGGCCACCGCGACCGCCCCGAAGATGTCGCCCAGCGGGAACATCACCGCGAACAGCCGGGCGGCGCGCAGCTCGGCCCGGTACTGGGCGCGCACCGCCGCGCGCAGCCGTCGTCGGGCCCGGGGCGCCAGGCCGTAGGCCCGGATCACCGCCGCGCCGCCGATCGCCTCGGAGAACTCGCCGAGCGTGTCGCCGACCCGTGACCGCACCGCGTCCCAGGCCCGGAGCTGGCGTATCTGGAGCCACCGCAGCAGGAACACGACCGGCAGGAACACGAGGATCGTCACCAGGGTCAGCCGCCACGAGTAGGCGAGCATCACGGCCGTGATCCCGAGGATCGTCGCCGTCGAGCCGAGCCAGACCATGGCGCCCCAGCTCCAGAACTGCGACAGGGTCTCGACGTCGCTGCTCACCCGCGAGACGAGGATCCCCCGGCGCGACTCGTCGTGCTCGGCCGCCGAGAGCCGGTGGATGTGGCGGAACGTCCGCACCCGCAGGCCGGCCAGGCCCGCCTCCGCC
>JAAYBP010000397.1 GCA_012730075.1 Acidimicrobiales bacterium
AGCGGGTGGCGGTCGCCCTCGGCGACGAACCGCGTGGGCCGGTGCCACCGCCGTTCCCGACCGCGGCGCAGCGCGCCCTGCTCGACGCCCGCCGCAGCCACGTGTCCGCCGAGGGCGACGAGCTGACGGTGGTCGCCCCCGACCGGCCCGGCCTGCTCGGGCGCGTCGCCGGCGCCATCGCCCTGCACGGGGCCGGGGTGCTCGCGGTCGACGCCCTGTCGTCGGAAGGGGGCTGGGCGCTCGATCGGATCACGGTCGAGGCCCGGCCGGGGCGGGAGACGCCGTGGGACCGGATCACCCGCGACGTCGAGGCAGCGGTGGCTGGCCGGCTCGCCCTGCGCGCCCGGCTCGCCGAGCGGGCCCGCACCCACCGGCCGAGCACCCGGCTCCGCAGCGCCGATCCCGCCCCGCCCGAGGTCCGCATCGACAACCGGGCCTCGGCCGAGGCGACCGTCATCGAGGTGCACGCCACCGACGCCTTCGGCCTGCTGGAACGGGTGTGTCGGGCGATGGCCGAGATGGACCTCGACGTCCGCTCGGCCAAGGTGCAGACGCTCGGCGACCGGGTGGTCGACGCGTTCTACGTGCGTGACGCCGGCGGGACCAAGGTCACCGACGAGGCCTACCTCGCCGAGATCACGCGGGCGCTGCTGCACGCCCTCGACGCCGGGTAGCGGCGGCCGGGGGTAGCTTCGGCGCCGATGTCCTACGACCGGCTCTCCCCCCTCGACTCGGTGTTCCTCCACCTGGAGGCCGACCACCAGCCGCTGCACGTCGGGTCCCTCGCCTACTTCGAGCGGGGCCCGCTGCTCGACGCCGAGGGGCGCTTCGACCTCGCCCGGGTGCGCCGCCGCATCGAGTCGCGGCTCCACCTCGTGCCCCGCTTCCGCAAGCGGATCATGACGGTGCCGTTCGAGCAGGGCCGTCCGATCTGGGTCGACGACGTCGACTTCGACCTCGCCTACCACGTCCGCCTCACCGCCATCCCCGCGCCGGGCTCGGAGGCCCAGCTCAAGCTGCTGATGGACCGGGTGCAGGCCCAGCGCCTCGACCGCCGCCGTCCGCTCTGGGAGCTGTGGTGGGTCGAGGGCGTGTCCGACGACCGGGTCGCGCTGATCCAGAAGACGCACCACGCGCTCGTGGACGGCGTGTCGGGCATCGACGTCGCCACCGTGCTGCTCGACCTGGCGCCCGACGTGGACGAGGTGGACCCCGAGCCGTGGACGCCCGAGCCGCCGCCCGACGCGGCCGCCCTGCTGGTCGACAGCCTGGTCGAGCGGGCGGTCGAGCCCACCGAGCTGGCCCGGTCGGTGCGCGCCGCGGTGCGGGTGCCGCAGGGCGTCGCCGAGCGGGTCGGGCAGGTGGCCCGGTCGGTCGTCGACGTCGCCCGCACCACCCCGTCGGCGCCTTGGAACGTCCCGGTCACGCCGCACCGGCGCTTCGAGCCCGCCCGCGTCGACCTCGACCGCGCCAAGGCCCTCCGCCGGGCCGCGGCCGCCCTCGGCGACGACCTGGCCGACACCACCCTCAACGACGTCGTCCTCAGCGCCTGCACGGGGGCGATCCGCCGCTATCAGCTCGAACGGGGCGACCGGGTGCCCGATGGCCTGATCTACCGGGCGATGGTGCCGGTCTCGGTGCGCGACGAGTCCGAGCAGATGGCGCTCGGCAACCGGGTCTCGATGATGACCGCCGACCTGCCCGTCGGAGAGGCCGACCCGCTCGAGCGGCTGCGCTTCGTGCACGCCCACATGGCGAGCCGCAAGGAGATGGGCACCGCGGTCGGTGCCGAGACGCTGATGGACCTCACCGGCTACGCGCCGCCGACGCTCCTCGCCCTCGGGTCGCGGCTCGCGGTGCGGGCCAGCACGATCAACACCGTCATCACCAACATCCCCGGGCCGCAGTTCCCGCTGTACTGCCTCGGGGCGCGGATGCTCGAGGCGTTCCCGTACGTCTGCGTGATCGACGGCGTGGCGATGATCATCGCCGTGATCTCCTACGACGGGAAGCTGGCCTTCGGCCTGAGCGGCGACCGCAGCGCGGTGTCGGACCTGCACGTCCTCGCCGCGTCGGTCGAGGCGGC
>JAAYBP010000398.1 GCA_012730075.1 Acidimicrobiales bacterium
ACCAGAAGGTGACCATCCCGGGCGACTGGGTCTCGGGCATCCGAGACCGCGTCGACGCCGTCGGGGCGGCCCCGTGGGTCGACGTCGTCGAGATGGGCCCGCGGCCCGACCTCGACCGCATCGAGGTGCCGCCCACCGGGCCCGCCGCCGACGGGCCGCCCGAGGCGCACGTCGCCGCCACACTCGACCGGTCGCTGCCCCGCGACGGGCGGGTGTGGTCGTTCACCGCCCTCGCACCCGAGCACGCCGCCGCCGGGGTCACCGCCGACCCGACCGTCGACGCGGCGGCCGACGTCGCCGCCGCCGACGAGGCGCCCGACGAGATCCCGGTCACCCCCGAGCCGCTCGTGCCCGGCGGGTCCGCCGCGGCGCCGTCGGCGGCGTCGCGCTTCGCCGGGCTCGGCGGCGGGGCCGAGCTGGGCAACGTCGTGCACCACGTGTTCGAGCACCTCGACTTCACCGCCGGCGACCCCGAGGCGGCGGCCGCCGAGGTGCTCGCCGCGCCGATGCCCTACGCGGTCAGCGCCGACCAGCGGGCCGGCCTGCCCGCCGCCATCGCCGCCGCGATCCGCACCCCGCTGCCCGACGCGCTCGGCGGATCCCCGCTCGCCTCGGTCGCGCGGTCCGACCGGCTCGACGAGATGCGCTTCGACCTCCCGCTCGCCCCGGGGTCGGGCTTCCCGGCCGCCGCGATCGGTGAGCTGGTGCGCGGCCACCTGCCCGACGGTGACCCGCTCCGGCCGTGGGCGGACCAGCTCGCCCGAGGCCTCGGCACCGAGCCGCTCCGGGGCCTGCTCACCGGCAGCATCGACCTCGTCCTGCGCCACGGCCGCGGGTACTCGGTGGTCGACTACAAGACCAACCAGCTCGCCGCCGGGGGCGACACCGGGCTCGACGCCTACCGGCCCGACCGGCTCGTCGCCGCCATGGCCAGCCACCACTACCCGCTCCAGGCGCTCCTCTACTCCGTCGCCCTCCACCGGTACCTGCGCTGGCGCCTCCCCGGCTACGACCCCGCCGTCCACCTCGGGGCCGTCGGCTACCTGTTCGTCCGGGGCATGGTCGGCCCCGACACGCCCGTGCACGACGGAGAGGTGGCCGGCGTGTTCACCTGGGACGTGCCGACGAAGCTGGTGATCGAGCTCAGCGCGCTGATCGCCGGGGAGCGCCCGTGAGCCGCGCCGCCCCGCCGACCGCGGGCGTGGCCTCCGTCGGCCCGGCCGTTCCCGAGTCGGTCGACCACCTCGGCCCGTTCGTCGCCGCCGGGGTGCTCGACGGGGCCGACGTGCACTTCGCGGCCACCCTCGCCACCCTCGACGGGCCCGGCCTGCCGGCACCACCGCCCGAGGTCGTGCTCGCCGCCGCCCTCGCCGTGCGCGCCCCGCGACAGGGGTCCGTGTGCGTCGATCTCGACGACGTCGCCGGTGCGGCCCGGGCCTCGGTCGAGGAGGCGCACCCTGATCCCGACGACGACCGGCCCGCGGTGGCCGCCCTGGCCTGGCCCCGGCCCGATCGGTGGGTCGCGGCCCTGGCGGCCAGCCCCCTCGTCCGCGACGTGGGCCGGGCCTCGCTCGACCTCGACGGTCGGCGGCCGCTGGTGCTCGACGGGCGCTCGCTGTACCTGGCCCGTCACCACGCGCTCGAGCAGCTCCTGGCCCGCGAGGTCCGGCGACGGGCGACCGGCGCCCCCGCCGTCGATTCCGGGACGCCGACGCTCGACCTCGATGGTGCCGACGTCGTGTCCGAACTGTTCGCCGCCGCCCACGACGCCGGCGGGGTCGACCGCGACCAGCTCGCCGCCGCGCGCGCCGGGGTCGACGGACGGTTCGTCGTGATCGTCGGTGGACCCGGCACCGGCAAGACCACCACCGTCGCCCGGCTGCTGGCCGCGGTCGCGGTCACCGACCCGACGCGCACCGTCGCTCTCGCGGCCCCGACCGGCAAGGCGGCCGCGCGCCTGACCGAGGCCCTGCGCGGCGCGGTCGCCGCGCTCGCCGATGGCCTGCCCCCCGAGACGTCGGCCGCGCTCGACGCCCTGGAGGCCACCACGATCCACCGGCTGCTCGGCCGCGCCGGCACGCCGTGGGGCCACGGCCCCGACCGGCGCCTGCCCCACGACCTGGTCGTCGTCGACGAGGCGTCGATGGTGTCGCTCGCCCTGATGGCCCAGCTCATGGCGGCGGTGCGCGACGACGCCCGCATCGTGCTCGTCGGCGACCCCGACCAGCTCGCCAGCGTCGAGGCCGGCACCGTGCTCGCCGACCTGGTCGCCCCCGAGGCCACCGCCGTCGCCGGGGCCGTCCGGCCGTTGCGCAACGTCCACCGCCAGGACGAGGGCTCGGCCATCCTCGACCTGGCGGCCGCGGTGCGCGACGGCGCGACCGACGAGGTGCTCGCCGTGCTCCGCGCCGGCGGCGACGTGACCTGGATCGATCCCTCGGTCGAGCCCGGCGCGGTCGAGTCGGTCGCCGACGACGTCGTCGCCGTGGCGCGCGCGGTGGTGACGGCGGCGCGCGCCGGTGACGTCGACACCGCGTTGAGCGAGCTGGGCTCGACCCGCGTGCTCTGCGCCCACCGGCGCGGCCCGGCGGGCGTCGAGGGGTGGAACCGGCGCGTCGAGGACGCCCTGCGCGCCCTCGGCCTGGTCGGTTGGAGCGAGTGGTACGCCGGGCGGCCGGTGATGGTCACCGAGAACGATCCGCTCAACGGCGTCCACAACGGCGACGTCGGGGTGGCGGTCCGCGAGGACGACGGCTACGCCGCCTGGTTCCCGCGCGGCGGGGACGCCCTGCGGATCGACTCCGTGCGCCTCGACCGGGTCGTCACCCAGTGGTCGATGTCGATCCACAAGAGCCAGGGCTCGGAGTTCGATCACGTCGTCGTCGTGTTGCCGCCGGCCCCGGCCCGGATCCTCACCCGGGAGCTCCTCTACACCGCGGTCACCCGCGCCCGCCGTCGCCTCACCGTCGTCGCGTCGGAGGCGGCGGTCCGCGCCGCGGTCGATCGTCCGGTCGCCCGCTCCTCGGGGCTCGTCCTGCGCCTCGCCGACAACTTGTCTGGGGGGTGGCGACTACGCGATGTTAGGGCTCCCTAATAGCCGTTGACTCCGAGGAGCCCGCCCATGTCCGCATCCGCAATCGGTGGCCGCCGCCGCCACACCGTCCGCGTGCTCGCGGTGGCACTGCTCGCCCTCGTGGTGTCGGCGTGCGACACCACGTGGGGCATCCGTACCTCCTACCGCAGCTACGTCGCCGGCTTCATCGGCCAGGGCGAGATCATCCCGGTCGACGGCGCCGGCTGGCAGGACGGCCCCGGCGCGGGCAAGGGGCCCTTCACCTGGACCGTCGACTCCGCCAGCATCGACGAGGCCGCCGGTACCGGCTGGGTCCAGCTCCGTGGTGGCGTGATCACCCGGGCCCACCAGAACGACGACGGCGTCTGGCTCCTCGACACGACGTTCCGCAACCCGCGCCTCGAGATCGACGGCGACACCGGCACCCTCTACGTCGACCTCAACTTCCGGCCCTTCGAGGGCACCGACCCCGAGCCGATCCCGAATCGCCAGGCCGTCCTCAACGCCCCGTTCGCGACCGTCGACCTGTCCGGCCAGGACCTCACCGCCAACGACCAGGGCTGGTACTCGATCGAGGACGCCCCGATGGTCGGCATCGACGAGACGATGGAGCTGATCAGCTGGGACGACTTCTACGGCTCCGAGCCGGAGCTCGACCCGCTGAGCACCATGTTCAAGGCGAACGGCCCGGGTCTCCTGCCGTGGGCCGGCCTGACCGTGTCGGACACCGAGGACCTCCAGCCCGGTGACCAGATCACCGTCTGGGGCTACGGCTTCGACCCGACCGCCCACACCGGTACGCGACCGCCGCTCGGCGGCGAGCCCTCGGGTGCGTACGTGATCTTCGGGCGCTTCGCCGACGTCTGGCGGCCCTCGGAGAGCGCCCCCTCCTCCGCCCGCCGGGTCATCGACCAGAGGTGGGCCCTCCCCGCGTCGAGCCGTGCCCTCGTCGATCCCACGGGTACCAACGCCTCCTACGTGACGATCGACGACGCCGGTCGCTTCGAGGCCATCCTCACCGTCGGCACCGACGACACCGTCACCGGCAACTACGGCGTCTACACCTACGCCGGCTCCGGTGCGGTCAACGCCGACCAGGAGCTCGCCCAGCTCGTCACCCTGGGCTGACACCGCGGTCGCGGCGCGACCATCCACCGACGAAGAAGGGCCCCGCCCACCGGATCCGCTCCGGGCGGCGGGGCCCCGTCGCGTGTCGGGGCCCGGAACTTGTCCCGCGCCTTGTGGCCGTGCGATGTTAGGGGGGCCTAATACCGCCTTCCGCCCGCGCCTCCAGGAGCCCGCCCATGCCCCGCCCGACCCTCCGCCGCCCCCTGGTGGTCCGCACCCTCGCCGTCGCCTGCCTGGCGATCGTCCTCAGCGCCTGCCAGAACACCTGGGGGATCCGCGAGTCGTACCGCAACTACATCGCCGGACCGATCGCCCACGGCGAGATCATCGCCTCCAACGGCGCCGGTCACCCCGACGGCGGTAGCGGCCCGGGCAAGGGCGCGTTCACGTGGGGGCTCGACTCGAGCAGCTTCAACGCCGCCAACAACAGCGGCTGGGTGAAGCTCAAGGGCACCGTCGTGGTCCGCGGCCACCGGAACGCCAGCGGCGTGTGGGTGCTCGAGTCCTCCTTCACCAACCCGCTCCTCCTGTTCAACGGCACCGTCGGCTACCTCTACGTCGACCTCCAGTTCCGGCCGTTCGAGGGCACCAACCCGAACCCGGTGCCGCCGATCCAGACCGCCAACGCCGCTCCCTTCGCCGTCGTCGACCTGTCCGGCGTGAGCTGGGCCCCGGACTCCAACGGCAAGCGGACCATCAAGAACGCGCCGATGGTCGGTATCGACTCGACCATGGAGCTCATCGGCTGGGACGCCTTCTACGGCCTGCCGGTCACGCTCGATCCGCTCACCGTCACGTTCTGACCCCACCGGGGGTCGCCCGGTCCGTACGATCCGCGCCGTGGACACCGCGGCCGGACCCGGACTGATCGACACCGCGACCGAGATCACGCCCGCCTGGCTCGGGGCCGCCCTGGCCCCGAGCCTCGGCGCGATCGAGGTGGCGGGCATCGAGGTGGCGTCGGTCGGTACCGGCCAGATGGGCGACAGCGTGCGCGTCGCGGTCCGGTACGCGCCCGGTGACGACGGTCCGGCCTCCGTGGTCGTGAAGCTGCCCGCGGCCGACGCCACCAGCCGCACCACCGCTCTCGTGCTGCGCAGCTACGAGAAGGAGGTGCGCTTCTACCAGCACCTCGCGCCGGAGCTGGCCGTCACGACGCCGCGGGCGTACCACGCCGACATCGACCCGGCGACGGCGCGCTTCGTGCTGGTGATGGAGGACCTCGCCCCGGCGCGGGTCGGCGACCAGCTCGCCGGGTGTCCCGTCGACGAGGCCGTCGCCGCGCTCGACGAGCTGGTCGGCCTCCACGCGCCCCGGTGGGACGATCCGTCGCTCCGCGAGCACGACTGGCTCGCCCTCGACGACGACGGGCGGCGGGCGTTCACGCTCGGCATCCTGCCCGGCCTCTGGCAGGGGTTCACCGAGCGGTACGCGGCGGTGCTCGACCCCGACGTCCTCACCGCGGGCGGCGCCCTGTTCGGATCGCTCGAGTCGTTCCTCGACGCGCCCCGCGGTCGGGCCACGGTCGTCCACGGCGACTACCGGCTCGACAACCTCCTCTTCGCCGCCGACGGGCCGACCGTCCGGGGCGTCGTCGACTGGCAGACCTGCACGCTGGGCAGCGCCCTCGACGACGTCGCCTACTTCGTCGGCGCCGGCCTCCTGCCCGAGGTGCGCCGCGAGCACGAGGACGCGCTGGTCCGCCGCTACCACGAGCGCCTCGTCGCCCAGCCCGGTGTCGACCTGTCGTGGGACGACTGCTGGCTCGCCTACCGGCGGGGCACCTGGGCCGGCCTGATCATGGCGGTCGGTGCGTCGATGCTCGTCGAGCGCACCGACCGCGGCGACGCCATGTTCATGGCGATGGCGTCGCGCCACAGTCGCCACGCGCTCGACCTCGACGCGCCCGCGCTCCTCGGCTGACGGTGGTCAGACCACCGTGGGGTGGTCCTCGCCGGTCGGCGGCGGCCCGGCGGCGACCAGTGCAGCCGACTCGTCGTCGGTGAAGATCCGTGAGCGGATCAGGAAGCGCACGCCCTCGGGCGCCTCCAGCGAGAACCCGCTGCCGCGACCGGGCACCACGTCGACGGTGAGGTGGGTGTGGGCCCAGTACTCGAACTGGGCGGCGCCCATGTAGAACGGCTGACCGGCGACCTCGCCGAGGTAGACGTCCTGGCGGCCGACCCGGAAGTCGCCCCGCGGGTAGCACATCGGCGACGAGCCGTCGCAGCAGCCGCCCGACTGGTGGAACAGCACGGGGCCATGCCGTTCCACCAGCCGGGTCACGAGCGCTGCCGCCTCATCGGTGATGGCCACGCGCTCGATCGGTGCCGCCACCTCAGAAGAACCCGAGCTTCTGCGGGCTGTAGGAGACGAGCAGGTTCTTCGTCTGCTGGTAGTGGTCCAGCATCATGGCGTGGGTCTCGCGGCCGATCCCGGAGCCCTTGTAGCCGCCGAACGCGGCGTGGGCGGGGTAGGCGTGGTAGCAGTTCGTCCACACCCGGCCGGCCTGGATGCCGCGCCCGAGGCGGTAGGCGGCGCTGCCGTCGCGGGTCCACACGCCGGCGCCGAGGCCGTAGAGCGTGTCGTTGGCGATGCGCAGCGCCTCGGCCTCGTGCTCGAAGGTCGTCACCGCGACGACCGGACCGAAGATCTCCTCCTGGAAGATCCGCATCGAGTTCTCGCCCTTGAAGATCGTCGGCTCGACGTAGAAGCCTCCGTCGCGGCCGTCGACCGAGCGGGGCGATCCGCCGGTCAGGACCTCGGCGCCCTCCTCGCGGCCGATGCCGATGTAGGACATGATCTTCTCGTACTGGTCGTTCGACGCCTGGGCGCCGATCATCGTCTCGGTGTCGAGCGGGTCGCCGGCGACGATCGCCTCGGTGCGCTCGATGCAGCGGGCGATGAAGTCGTCGTAGATCGACGCCTGGATCAGCGCCCGGCTCGGGCAGGTGCACACCTCGCCCTGGTTCAGGGCGAACATCACGAATCCCTCGATCGCCTTGTCGAGGAAGTCGTCGTCCGCGGCCATCACGTCCTCGAGGAAGATGTTCGGGCTCTTGCCGCCGAGCTCGAGCGTCACCGGGATGATGTTCTCCGAGGCGTACTGCATGATCAGGCGGCCGGTCGTCGTCTCGCCGGTGAAGGCGACCTTGTTGACGCGGGGCGAGCTGGCGAGGGGCTTGCCCGCCTCGACGCCGAAGCCGTTGACGACGTTCAGGACGCCGTCGGGCAGGAGGTCGGCGATCAACTCGACCACCTTCAGGATCGACCACGGGGTCTGCTCGGCCGGCTTCAGGACGACGGCGTTGCCGCCGGCGAGGGCCGGGGCCAGCTTCCACGTCGCCATCAGGATCGGGAAGTTCCACGGGATGATCTGCCCGACGACGCCGAGCGGCTCGTGGAAGTGGTAGGCGATCGTGTCCTCGTCGATCTGGCTGATCGTCCCCTCCTGGGCGCGCAGCACACCGGCGAAGTACCGGAAGTGGTCGATGGCGAGGGGCAGGTCGGCGGCGAGGGTCTCGCGCACCGGCTTGCCGTTCTCCCACGTCTCGATGACGGCGAGGTCCTCGAGGTTCGCCTGGAGTCGGTCGGCGATCTGGAGGAGGACGTTCGCCCGCTCGGCGGGCGAGGTCCGGCCCCAGCCGTCCTTGGCGGCGTGGCCGGCGTCGAGGGCGAGGTCGACGTCGTCCGCGCCCGAGCGGGCGATCTCGGTGAACGGCTGACCGTCCACCGGGGAGACGTTCTCGAAGTACTCGCCCTTGACCGGCGCGACCCACTTGCCGCCGATGAAGTTGTCGTAGCGGTCCTTGACCTCGATCGGGCTCTTCGCGGAGCCGGGCTGCTCGTGGAGCACGATGGTCCCCTTTCGCGGGTGGTCGGTACGCGGTGCGAAGGTCGCCGCGTCGTGACAACATTCACCCTTCGGAGGTTGCGAAAAGGTTGGGAGGTCGGGATGACCGACCGCCGTCGACAGCGCGACGAGATCGAGCGCCGCTGGCACGAGCTGGTCGAGCGCGGCGCGGCTGGTGGCCCGACGGTGGCCGACGACCCGATCTCCGAGGGCCCGATCGCCGACGGACTGCGCGCCGAGGTGCGGGCGTCGTGGGCGCGGTCCGCGCACGCGCTCGAGCCGACGATCGACCACGCGCCGATCGTCGACGACGCGCCGTCGCGGTGGCGCACCAGCCGCATGGCCCGGGCGTTCCGGGCGGTCGAGGCCGAGCTCGACCAGGCCGCGGTCGACGGCGACCTCGTCGCCGCGGTCACCGACGCCGACGGCACGATCGTGTGGACCGGCGGCGGGCGCACGATGCGCCGCCGGGCCGAGCGGGTCGCGTTCGTCCCGGGCGGCCGGTGGGACGAGGCGTCGGTCGGCACCAACGCCCTCGCGCTGGCGCTGCGGTCGGGGCGACCGGCGACGGTGTGGTCCACCGAGCACTTCGCCCCGATCGTGCACGACTGGGTCTGCTACTCGGCGCCGATCGTCGACCCCTCGTCGGGGGCCACGCTCGGCGTGCTCGATCTGTCGACCACCTGGACCCGCGCCACGCCGCTCGCCGCGACCACCGTCAACGCCCTGGCCCGGCTGATGAGCATGGCGATCGAGGCGGGCGACGCCGACGTCGACGCCGCCGTCGAGCTGAGCCTGCTCGGTCGGGCCGAGGTGCTCGTCGGCGGCCGTCCGCTCATGCTGCCGCCGCGCCAGCTCGAGCTGCTGACGGTCCTCGCGCTCGAACCCGACGGTCTCACCCTCGAGCAGCTCCACGACCGGCTCCACGGCGAGGGGGCGGTGTCGCCGTCGACGACCAAGGCCGAGCTGTCGCACCTCCGGCGGGCCACCGGCGTCACGATCGGCAGCCGCCCGTACCGGCTCGCCGTGCCGGTGCGCACCGACCTCACCGACGTGGTCGCCCGCATCGAGCGCGGCGACCTCGACGGGGCCCTCGACCTCTACCGCGGCCCGGTGCTGCCTGCGTCGCAGGCGCCGGCGATCGAGGAGCAGCGCACGCTGGTCGACGTGGCGCTGCGCTCGGCGGTGCTCGCCGACGGCGACCCCGACCGCCTGGTGCGGCTGTCGGAGGTCATGGCCGACGACGCCTACGTCCACGAGCGCGCCCGCGACGCCCTCGCCCCCGGCGACCCGCGCCGGGCCGTCGTCGCCGCCCGCCTGGCGCGCCTCTAGCCCCGCATCCCCAGCGGACGTGACGCCGGTCACCTACATTGCGGCCGCGGACTTCCCCGGTCCGCCCCGACCCGGAGGTACCACCGTGCTCGTCCGTCGTCTGCTCGTCGCCCTGGCGGTGCTCGCCACCACCCTGGCGTTCGGCTCGTCCGCCGCCCCCGCCGGCGCCGCCGCCAAGGACCCCGTGATCGTCGTCGCCGGGTTCACCACCGGCCCGCTGATCGCCCCCGGCTACGCGCCGCTCGTCGCCCGGCTCCGGGCCGACGGCTACACCACCGAGATCCTCTACTACGAGGACTACGGAGTCGGCGACATCGCGACGCAGTCGGCGAAGCTGCGCGACCGCGTCAACGCCCTGAAGGCCCGCACCGGTGCGTCGAAGGTCGACCTCGTCGCCCATTCGATGGGCGGCCTCGTGAGCCGGTACTACGTGAAGAACCTCGGCGGGTCCGCCCACGTCGACTCACTGATCATGCTCGGCACGCCGAACTACGGCACCTCGATCGCGAACATCGCGTCGTTCCTCACGCTGGGGACCTGCATCGGGATCACCGCCTGCCAGCAGATGGCGATCGGGTCGAGCTTCCTCAACGCGCTCAACGCCGGCGACGACACGATCGGCAACGTCCGGTACACCTCGATCGCCACCTCGGTCGACCTCATCGTCACGCCGTACACGACGTCGTTCCTCGCCAACGACGGCAACATCCAGAACGTGAGGGTCCAGAGCCAGTGCTGGCTCCGGTTCCCCGGCCACCTGGCCCTGATCCTCGACGGAGCGGTCTACGACGGCGTCCGCGACGCGCTCCGCGGCCAGACGGTGAGGATGAACTGCTTCGCCCTGTGAGTCAGGGACCGGCCGGTGTCGTGTCCGATCGCACCAGCTCGATCCCGCGGTAGAGCGACCACGCCGCGTAGAGCAGCCACAGGGTGCCGAGCACCTGGCCGGCCGTAGCCAGGCCGCTCCCGTTGCGCGCCCCTCCGCTGGCGCGGATGCGGGTCTTGGCCTTGGCGCCCAGGTACAGGGGCACGATCCCGGCGCAGACCCCGAGGATCCCGGTGACCAGGGCGGCGATCGCGTAGCCGTCGACGATCGTCGCCGGCCGTCGGGGCGGTCGGAACACCGGCGTGGGCACGCTGCCCGGCGGCGGCAGCGGCTCACCGAACGAGCGCTCGGTCCAGCCCTGGCCGTCCCAGTAGCGGGTGACCCCCGGGACCTGGGGGTCGTCGAACCAGCCCGGGGTGCCCTGGGTGGGTGTCAGGAAGCTCACCGGGTTCCCATCGGCCGCGCTCCGGGCGGGCTGAGCGTCGATCCGTTCGTTAGCTTGCGGGCATGAGCGACACGATCCTCCTGTGCTCCGACGGTTCGGAGCTGGCGGCCAAGGCCGTCACCGCCGGTCTGGCCCTGCTGCGCCCCGGCGCCCCGCTCGAATTGGTGAGCGTGCTCGAGCCCCTCGATCCCACCCTGGTGACCGGCACCGGCTTCGCCGGCGGCATGGTCGCCCCCGAGGTGTTCGAGGCCAACGAGCAGGATCGCGAGGCGGCGACCACCGCCGAGCTGGAACAGCTCCGCACCGACCTCGGCGTCGCCGACGCGACGGTCACGGTCCTCCGCGGCGACGCGGGTGGCGCGCTGTGCGCCTACGCCGAGGAGATC
Source organism: Acidimicrobiales bacterium (assembly GCA_012730075.1). GTDB lineage: Bacteria > Actinomycetota > Acidimicrobiia > Acidimicrobiales > Iamiaceae > Iamia. The sequence goes on from JAAYBP010000398.1 coordinate 11,044, forward strand.
GGGGCGGCCGCCATCGTGCTCGGCTCCCGCGGCCGGGGCGGCATCCGCCGGGCGGTGCTCGGGTCGGTGAGCGACCACGTCGTCCGCCACGCGCCCTGCCCGGTGATCGTCACCTCGCACCCGCACTGACGCGAGAGGACCCCGTGCACGGGGCACGGGGTCCTCGTCGCGCTACCACTGGTTGCGGGCCGCGCGGGCCCTCGGTTCAGGCCCGGTTGCGGGCCACCTGGACGACACCCAGGACGACCAGCACGACCATCAGGCCGGCGGCGACGAAGGCGACGGTGGCGGCGATGCCGGCGATGCGGCCGATCGTCGACCAGGCGTAGCTCGACAGCAGCAGGCCGCGGAGCGTCTCGCCCTTGAACAGGGTGTCGCGCTGCTGGGTCAGCTGCTGGGCGGTGGCCTCCAACTCGGCGATCTCGTCCTCGCTCGCCCCGGCCTCCCTCGCCGCCTCGACCTCCGCCCAGGCGCCCCGGTCGTCGATCTCGGCGTAGGTCTGGCCGTCGGCGATGTTCTGGAGGTGGCCGTCGATGAAGCTGGCGTAGGCCTCGGCCTGCTCGCCGGTCGTCACCTGCTGGCCGGCGAACTCGACCAGGTCGTCACGTCCCTCCTCCCGGAGCGCTTCCTCCGGCGGGAAGAAGATGTTCTGCGACGACAGCTCGTCGTAGACGTAGTCCTCGCTGAAGTTCGAGCCCCAGGTGAGGAGGCCGCCGGCCACGGCGAAGACCACCGCCGCGACCACCCCGAAGCCGACGAGGAGCTTGTCGATCGTGCGGCGGGGGATGGCGACGATGGCGTCGCCGATCTCGGTGACCTCGTGGGCCCCGGGCCCGTCGGTCTCGGTGATGTCGATGGTTCGGCTCATGACCTCTCCCCTCGTAGGGTCGTCGGAACGGTCATCCACCCGGGACGGTACGGACGGTGCCGGGTCGCTCCCAGGGGCCAAGGTCACCGCAGGGGTCCCCTCGGCCCGGGACCTTCGCCCTACGGTGGGGCGATGGCTGACGACGCGAACGGGGGACGGCTCCAGGACCGGGTCGCGGTGGTGGTCGGCGCCGGCCAGACCGCGGGGGAGACCGTCGGCAACGGCCGGGCGACGAGCCTCGTGTTCGCCCGCGAGGGCGCGCGGCTGCTGCTCGTCGACCGCGATCGGGCCTCGGTCGAGGAGACCGCCGACCTGGCCCGCGCCGACGGCGCCGAGGCCGCGGTGCACGTCGGCGACATCGCCACCGACGACGGCCCCGGCGCGATCCGGGAGGCGGCGATCGCCGCGTACGGGCGGGTCGACGTGCTGCACAACAACGTGGGCATCGGCCTCGGCGACGCGCCGCCGCACCGCCTCACCGACGACGCCTACGACCGGATCATGGACGTCAACCTCCGGGCCCTCTGGCGCACCTGCCGCGCCCTGGTGCCGGACCTGCGCGCCGCCGGCAACGGGGCGATCGTCAACGTGTCGTCGCTCGCCGCCGTCGCCGCGGCCGGGAACCTGACCGCCTACAAGCTGTCGAAGATCGGCGTGAACGCCCTGACCCAGAACCTCGCCCTGACCAACGCCAAGTACGGGCTGAGGGCCAACGCGATCATGCCCGGGTTCATCGACACGCCGATGGGCGTCGACGCCCCGGCCGAGGCGATGGGAGCGGACCGGGGCGAGTACGCGTCGGTCCGGGCGTCGATGGTGCCGCTCGGGCGTCAGGGCACCGCGTGGGACGTCGCCCACGCCGCGCTGTTCCTGGCGTCCGACGAGGCCGCGTTCGTGACCGGCGTCGTGCTGCCCGTCGACGGGGGCCAGGCCGCCCGCGTCGGCTGACCGACCGGCCGCCGCCCACCCGGCCGCTGCCTTCCGGCCACGCCGTCCGGCCCGCCTGCTCAGTCGGCGAGGGCGGCCTCGATGTCGGCGCGCAGCTTCTCCGGCTTGGTCGTCGACCCGTACCGGCGGATCGGGCGGCCGTCGCGTCCGACGAGGAACTTGGTGAAGTTCCACTTGATGCGATCGCCGAGCACGCCGCCCTTCTCCGAGCGCAGCCACCGGTACAGCGGGTGGGCGTCGGTGCCGTTGACGTCGATCTTGGCGAACAGCGGGAACGTCACGCCGAAGCGGACCTCGCAGAACTCGGCGATCTCGCCCTCGTCGCCGGGCTCCTGGTGGCCGAACTGGTCGCACGGGAAGCCCAGGATGACCAGCCCCCGGTCCGCGTAGTCGCGGTACAGCTCCTCGAGCCCCTCGTACTGGGGCGTGAACCCGCACTTCGACGCGGTGTTCACGACGAGGACGGCCTTCCCCTCGTACTCGGAGAGGTCGACCTCGCGGCCCTCGATCGAGGTGGCGGAGAAGTCCGACAGGGTGGTCATGGCGTGCTCCCTAGGTTCGGCGTCGACGGTCTACAGCGACCGGCCTACCAGTACTCCTCGAAGTGCACGTTGCCGCGCTGGTTGCGGCGGTCGAGGGTGAAGCCCCGCTCGGCGAGCAGCTCGACGACGCCGGTGACCTCGGGGTAGCGCTCCTCGCCGTCGTGCTCCTCGGGCAGGCCGATCATCGCCGGGTTGCCGCAGAGGAAGACGTGGGTGCGCCCGGGGTCGAGCGGTCCGGCCGCCGCCTCCAGGTCGCCGTCGCGGATGAGGTCCTGGATGTAGCGCTTGGGGACGTCGGCCTCGCGGGTCGGGATCGGCAGGTAGTGATAGTTGCCGTACCGGCGGACGAGCTCGTCGTGCTGCTCGCGGTAGCCGAGGTCGGCCCACTGGCGCACCGACACCGCCGAGACGATCGGTCCGTGGTGGCCCTTGCGCAGCAGCTCGGTGACCATCGCGTTGTGGGGCGCCTCGCCGGTGCCGGTCGACAGGAAGATCGCCGTCGACGCGGGGTCGATCACGGGGGCCAGCGTGTAGCGGCCGGCGACCTTGGGCCCGAGGTAGATGCGGTCGCCCGGGCGCTTCAGGGCGAGGCGCGGCGTGAGGCCGGGGACGTTGTCGTCGGTCGGCGGCACGAGGACGATGTAGAACTCCAGCTCCTCGACCCCGTGCTCGCCGGCGAGGTAGCCGTGGTCGTCGAAGATCCGGCTGGAGATCGAGTACGAGCGGCGGACGAGCTTGTCCCAGCGGTCGTCGAGGTTCGGGTCCTCGGCGTCGTCGATGCGCTCCTCCCAGTACCCGAGGCCGAGCGACGCGTACTGACCGGGCAGGTGCGACACCGACCCGTGGTCGGGCTTGACGCGCAGCACCCACAGGTCGGAGTGGGTCGGCTCGAAGTGGGTGATCGTGGCGTTGTAGTGCTCGGCGCGCAGCTCGTCGATGACGCCGGGGAACTCGCGGCGCTGGGCGAGCGACGACGCCGGCTCCGGCAGGGCGAGCTCGGGGAAGCAGGCGGCGATCAGCTCCCGGGCGACCCGCGAGCTCGGGGCCGACGGGACGCCCTCGGGCGTGTCGCCGTCGCCGACGAACCACACCCGACCGGTGGCGAGGGCGGCGTCGGTGGCGCCGACGTCCGCGGCCGACACCGCGTCGCGGCCCGACGCGAAGACGACGTGGTCGAACTGGAGGTCCGGGGTGCGGCGGTCGTTGAAGAACGCCATCGGGTAGCCGTCGACGTCCGTGATCTGCTCGGGCAGCGACCGGTAGAGCAGGGTGGCGCGCCGCTCGCGCTCCAGCGTGCCGAGGGCGGCCTCGGCCACCGGGGAGAGGCGGCTCGGGTCCATGCCCTTGGCGGCGAGCACGACGCCGCTGCCCATGTCGGCGAGCTGGGCGGTCAGCTCGACCGCGTGGTCGGTGTAGCCGACGACGAGCACGTCCTCGTCGGCGGGGTGCTCGGGCAGGTCGTCGACGAGCACCCGGTCGCCGCCGATGCTGCGCACGGGGGGCTCCCAGCCGGCGGCGGGGGAGCGCTGGGCGACGAGCACCGCCCGGGTGATGTAGGTCTGGCGGCTGGTCGTGACGACGAGGTCGCCGCCGTCGCCGACGTCGATCGAGGCCACCGTCTCGCCGTAGCCGACGTCGAGCCCGTTGGCGCCGATGACGCCCGGGAACGACACCGCCGAGCGGGGCTCGAGCACGTGGACGCGGGCGAGGCCGCACTGGCGGCCGAACACCGCCGCCGAGAGTCCTCCGGCGTTGCCGCCGAACACGACCAGGTCGTACCGCGTGGGCATCGTTGCTCCGTGGGTCGGGGACGTTCGCGTGGGTCCCGTACCGTCCGGGCCCGAACCGCCGAAGCTACCCCGACCTCCCCGCCCGGTCCCGATCCGCGGTCCCGCCGCGGTCCCGCCGCGGGCCGTGGCTCGGTCGGCGTACGGTTCGGTCCATGAGCCCCCAACTCAACGCCCTCGGCATCGTGACCTCCGACCTGTTCGGGTCGGTGCGCTTCTACCGGCACCTCGGCGTCGAGGTCGGCGACCCGGCGGAGGGGGAGTCCCACGTCGAGGCGACGCTGCCGGGCGGGCTGCGGATCATGTGGGACACCGTCGAGGTGGCGCAGTCGATCCACCCCGAGGCGCGGCCCGGCGGCGGTGGGGGCGCCACCTTCGCCTTCGCGTGCGACGGCGCCGCCGACGTCGACGCCACCTACGCCCGGCTGATCGACGAGGGCTATTCGGGGCGCAACGAACCGTGGGACGCCCCGTGGGGCCAGCGGTACGCCGTGGTCGAGGACCCCGACGGCAACCCGGTCGACCTCTTCGCCCCGCTCGATCCGCGATAGGCAGGGGCGATGGACTCCTTCTCCGGTCGGTTGGCGGTCGTGACGGGCGGCGGCACGGGCATGGGCCGGGAGCTGGTCGTGCAGCTCGCCGCCGAGGGGTGCTCGGTCGCCACCTGCGACGTGAACGCCGACACCCTGGCCGAGACCGCCCGTCTCGCCCTCGACGGCGCGCCCGACGGCACGCGGGTCACGACCCACCTCGCCGACGTGGCCGACGAGGCGGCGATGTTCGCCTTCCGCGACGCGGTCCTCGCCGAACACGGCACCGACCACGTGAACCTGGTGTTCAACAACGCCGGCATCGGGGGCGGGGGCAGCTTCCTCCAGGCCCCGCGCGCGGAGTGGGAGCGCACGTTCGACACCTGCTGGCGGGGCGTCTACCTCGGCTGCCGGGCGTTCCTGCCGCTGCTCGTCGCCGCGGACGAGGGCCACCTGGTCAACACGAGCAGCGTCAACGGCTTCTGGGCGTCGCTCGGACCCGGCGTGCCGCACACCGCGTACAGCGCGGCCAAGTTCGCGGTGAAGGGCTTCTCCGAGGCGCTGCTCGAGGACCTGCGGCTCAACGCCCCGCACGTCTCGGTGTCGGTCGTGATGCCGGGCCACATCGGCACCGACATCATGCTGAACAGCATGGCGATCCACGGCGACGGCACGCCGCGGGAGGAGCGGGCGGCGTCGGTGCGCGAGAACATGGCCCAGCGCGGGGTCGACGCCGCCGCGATGGACGACGACACCGTCATCGGCCTGGTCGAGGGGTTCGGCGCCGCGTTCCGCGACACCGCGCCGACCACCGCGGCCCAGGCCGCGACGGTGATCCTCGACGCGGTGAAGGCCGGCGAGTGGCGGATCCTGATCGGTGACGACGCCCGCTGGCTCGACGAGCAGGTCCGGGCCGCCCCCGAGCGGATCTACGGCGCCGACGGCATCAGCCTCGGCGGTCTCTTCAGCACCTGACGACGATCGGTTCCGGGTTCCACCTGTCGGTGGCGGTGGGCGTGACGACGATCGGTACCGGGTTCCACCTGTCGTCCTCGCGGGGCCGGTGGCGGTGGGCGGGTGGGAATGCCCGGGGGTCCCCCTAGGTTGTCACTTGCGATCTGCAAGTAACCCTCCGGACCCCGTGGAGGCCCCGTGACCAGCACCGTCGATCCCAACGCCCTGGACGCCCGAACCGTTCCCGTCCTGCCGCTGCCCCACGGGGTGGTGCTGCCGTCGATGGTCGTGACCATCGCCCTCGAGAGCGACGACGCCAAGGCGGCGGCCGAGGGGGCGGCCGACGGCGGCGAGCTGCTGCTCGTGCCCCGCACGCCCGACGGCCTGGCCCGCGTCGGGGTCCTCGCCCGCGTCGAGTCGACCGGCGAGCTGCCGGGCGACACCCGGGCGATCGTGGTCCGGGCGACCCGCCGGGCCCGGGTCGGCGCCGGGGTGGTCGGCCCCCGTCCCGGTCTGTGGGTGACCGCCGAGCCGGTGCCCGACGCCCCGCCCAGCGAGGAGGCCCTCCGCCTCGGCGCCGAGCTGCGCGCCACGCTGCGGGTCCTGGCCGAGCGCATCGGTGGCCGGGCGATCACCGCCGCCCTCGCCGGCGTCGACGTCGGCGACCCCGGCGCGCTCGCCGACCTGTTCGGCTGGTGGCCGGACCTGCCCGAGGGCCGCAAGGTCGAGCTGCTGGAGGCGGTCGACGTCGAGCACCGGGTCGGCCTGGTGATCGGCTGGGCGAAGGAGGTGCTGGCCGAGCGCGAGCTGGTCGAGAAGATCTCCGACGACGTCCGCGAGGGCATCGACTCCCAGCAGCGCGAGATGCTGCTGCGCCGCCAGATGGAGGCGATCCGCGCCGAGCTGGGCGACGACGCCGACGGGTCGGCCGCGGCCGACGACTACCGCGAGCGCATCGACGCCCTGGAGGCGGCGGGCGGGCCCGAGCCCGTCGTCGCCGCCCTCCGCAAGGAGCTGGGCCGCCTCGAGCGCCAGCCCGAGCAGTCGATGGAGCGGGGCTGGATCGAGGGCTGGATCGACACCGTCCTCGGCCTGCCCTGGACCGAGCGCACCGACGACGTCCTCGACGTCGCCCGCGCCCGTGAGGTGCTCGACGCCGACCACACCGGCCTCGACGAGGTGAAGGACCGCATCGTCGAGCTGCTCGCCGTGCGGAAGCTGCGCGCCGAGCGCGACATCGACGACCCCGGCACCGCCCGTCGACGCCCCGGCGCGATCCTCGCCCTGGTCGGCCCGCCCGGTGTGGGCAAGACGTCGCTCGGCGAGTCGGTCGCGCGCGCCCTGGGCCGCTCGTTCGTGCGGGTGGCGCTGGGCGGCATCCGGGACGAGAGCGAGATCCGCGGCCACCGGCGCACCTACGTCGGCGCCCAGCCCGGCCGCCTCGTGAAGGCGATGACCGAGGCCGGCTCGATGAACCCCGTCATCCTCCTCGACGAGGTCGACAAGGTCGGCGCCGACTGGCGGGGCGACCCGTCCGCCGCCCTGCTCGAGGTGCTCGACCCGGCGCAGAACCACACGTTCCGCGATCACTACCTGGAGGTCGACCTCGACCTGTCCGACGTCTTGTTCATCGCGACCGCCAACGTGCTCGACACGATCCCCGGGCCGCTGCTCGACCGGCTGGAGCTGATCACGCTCGATGGCTACACAGAGGCCGAGAAGGTCGAGATCGCGCGCGATCACCTGCTGCCCCGGCAGCGGGCGGCCCACGCCCTGCGCGAGGGCGAGGTCGTCGTCACCGACGAGGCGCTGGCCGCGCTGGTCTCCGGCTACACGCGGGAGGCGGGCGTCCG
>JAAYBP010000399.1 GCA_012730075.1 Acidimicrobiales bacterium
CGAGCCGGTGATCTACGACGTCGGCGACTGGCCGGTCGGCCTCGAGGACCGCTTCATCGAGGCCCTGATCGACGAGCGCATCCGCCACCAGCGCGGCTATCACGAGGTCACCGTCGGCGTCGACGACGAGGAGCGGGTCGACGCGCTGGTCGACGAGGTCACCGCGGCGTGGGAGGACGAGCAGGTCCCCGAGGACGAGCAGGACGAGCCCGACGCCCAGGAGGTGCTCTCCGAGCTGTTCGTCACCGCGGACCGCCTCCAGCACGGGCCGTCCGACAAGGCCGCGGTGGTCCGCTTCGACGACGCCGCCACCCTGGTCAAGACGATGCGGGTGCCGTTCGGGTTCGACGAGGCGACGTGGCAGCCGATCGTCGACGGTTCCGTCGCCCTCCACGACCTCCTGGCCGAGGCCGACTCGTCGGACGAGGACATCGTCGAGGCGGCGTCGGATCTGCGCGGGGTGCTGCGGCCGCTGGTCTGACCGCCGCCCCGCCGGTTCGGCCGGGCCCGGCGACCGGTACGGTGGACGGGTGGTCCTCGCCGAGCTGGAGGTGTTCCAGTCCCGACCGATCGCGCCGACCCGCCGGGTCGCGCTCGGCCGCTGCCACCTTCCCGCCGAGCCGGCCCCTGGCTTCGGTGGCATCCTGCTCGGCGCCGTGGTCGGCGCGTTCGTCGGCCAGGTCGACCCCGATCTCCACCTCGACCTCGAGCGGCTCACCCATCAGGTCGAGCACGGCCTCCCGATCCCACAGCCCCGCCTGCGCCACCGCTTCCAGACCGACCACATCGGCCTCAACCGGCGCACCCACCGCCTCGTCGGCGACGGGGAGCGCCTCGACCTGGAGCTCGACCTGACGCCGGGTACGTCGCCGGGGCCTCAGGTGCTGGCCGCGGTCTACGCGGCCGGCCGGTTGCCGATCGAGGCCCGCGGCCCCGTCATGCGCCTCGTCCGGCGGGGTCTGCTCTGGCGGGGAGCTCCCGACCGGCACCTGCTGGAGGCGATCAGCGGACGCGGCGCCGTCACCGGTGCATCGGCCCGCTACGCCGACCCCGAGGCGTGGGCGCTGGGGATCCTCGGCTTGACCGGGGCCACCCCCGAGCGCCAGGACGTGCAGCGTCGGTTCCGCGAACTGCTGCGCCTCGCCCACCCCGACCACGGGGGCGGCCAGACGGCGGCGGCCGAGCGCATCGCCGAGCTGACCGAGGCCCGCCGCATCCTGCTGGTGTCGTGACCGTCGGCGGCCTCCTCCTCGCGCCCGGGTTCGGCGGTGACCGCAACCAGGCCACGCTCGTCGCGGTCGAGGCGGCGGTGGCCCCGCTCCCGGTCGAGCGGATCGACTTCCCGTACCGGAAGGAGGGGCGCCGCGGCCCCGACCCGGCCCATCGCATGGTGGCCTGCGTCGTCGAGGAGGCGACCGCGCTCGCCGCGTCGGCGGGAGTCGAGCCCGACCGGCTCGTGCTCGGAGGTCGCTCGATGGGGGGACGCATGTGCTCGATGGCGGTCGCCGAGGGCCTCCCCGCCGCCGGGCTCGCCCTGCTCAGCTACCCCCTCCACCCCCCGGGCCGGCCCGAGAAGCTCCGCACCGACCACTTCCCGCGCCTCGACCTCCCGGTGCTGTTCGTCGGCGGCGACCGCGATCCGTTCGGGTCGCCGGCCGAGATGGAGGAGGCGGCTCGGGCGATCCCGGGGCGGGTGACCTTCGTGTGGCTGGAGGGTGCCCGTCACGACGCCCGCGGCCGGGACCCGGTGGTGAGCGCCGCCGTCGCCGACTGGATCGCCGCGCTCTGAACCCGGCGGTGCGGTGGGGCGGCTAGGTGAAGATCCCGATCGCGGCGAGCAGCGCGGTGCTGGCGGCGATGGCCGAGCCGATCCGCAGGGTGAGCGCGGACCGCATCTCGGCCATCTCGGTGCGGAGCTGGGCGATCTCGGTGCGCATCTCGGTGCGGAG
>JAAYBP010000400.1 GCA_012730075.1 Acidimicrobiales bacterium
CGGAGCCAGCGGATCCGGCGGGGACGGGGCATCGCCGGACCGGGAACGAACGTCCGCCGCCTGACGCGGGCACCCACCGGGACCAACCCACCCCACCCGAGAACACCCCACGAAGGAGGCCGCCCCAGGCGGCCCCTTCGCCGCGCCCGGGCGGCGGGTAGGTCCCGAATCGCGACGACCTTCGGACCCTGGCGCGGCACCTCTCTGAGGCCGGGGACCCGACCAGCTCGTCGCCGAGGCCGCGGCCGTCCGGGCCGGGGCCCGGGGCGGGGGCCGGTGGGGCTGCCGGGTCCGCCGGGGCCGACCGACGGGTGCTTCGGGTCTACGCGCCTAGCGGGACGTGGGTGTCCCGGTGGGCGCGTAGAAGCGGGGCGCTGCGGATCTGCGCGCTGAGGGGGACGCGGGTGTCGCGGTGGGCCCGCAGAAACGGGTTCGGGACTGGGCCGTCGGACGGTCCGCGATCGCGAGGACTTCGGGACGCTGGCGCGGTACCTCCGCGCCGTGCCGGTCGGCGCGGTCCGCGGGAGCCAGCGGCCGCGGTCCCAGGGGCGCGTCGCGTGGTCAGGTCGCAGGGTCGATCCGGAGGCGACCGGCGGCGAGAAGGCCCTCGAGCCGGTCGACGGTCCAGGCGGGGTCGTGCCCGGTGGTGTCGAGCACGTGGGCCTCGTAGTCGCCGAGGTCGGCGAACTGGGCCCACATGTGTCGGATCGGGCCGCTGGCCGCGAGGGGTGGGTGTCCGGGCACCCGAGGCGGCTCGGCCGAGCGGGCCTCGGCGCGGGCGAGGCAGGTCGCGAGAGCCGGGCGCAGCACCGCGTAGTCGAGGCCGATCCCGCGTGCGTCGAGGATCGAGGTGATGTGCGCCAGGTGCCACGGCCCGATCACCCCGTCCACGACGACCCGGTAGCCGCCGATGGCCAGCTCGGCTGCGGCGGAGGTGGCCGCTCGCAGCACCGTGCGGTTCTGGTGGTCGGACTCCGGCCGCCAGGGCTCGACGAAGCCTGCGTGGATGGTCGTCCAGAACCAGTCGGACTCGATGCACGCCACCGACGGGCCGAGCCGCCGGGCCAGCCGGGGGGCAACCGTCGACTTGCCGCTACCGGGAGGTCCGGTGATCACGAGGACCGACCCTCGCTCGGTCGGTGTGGCGCTCATGCCTGCTCAGGGGGTGGCCGAGGGCGGGGCGGGAGGGGGCGTGGGCGGGACCTCTACCCACCGCTCGGCGATGAACGACAACGCCGGCGGGTCGAGGAGGTGCAACTCCAGGTAGCCGCAGGTGGCGCAGGCGAACGCCCACAGGTCGACGGGTTGATTGCGCACGATGCCCCGGAAGCCGGCGTCGAGGTGGGGGCGGACGAAGGTCCGGCCCGTCCGCTCGCCCATCTCGACCCCGTTCTTGGCGGCGCGCACCGTCGCCGCCCCGCACTTGATGCACGTGCCGTGGCGCATGGCGGCGACCGTAGACCCGCGACGAAGGCTCGGGGCGGCGACGACCGTCAGGCGATGCGGGCGGCGTCGAACGCCTGCCACACGGCGCCGCGGATGACGCGATCGTCGCGGAGCATCGCGAGCGACGGGATGAACAGGGGCTCGCCGTCGAAGAGGTCCACGCGCCGCTCGTGCACTTCGAGCAGCCGCCGACGCTCGCCCTCGTCGAGGAGGTGCATCGGGAGGCGGGTGACCGCCTCGCCGGCGGTCTCGACGAACCGGGCGAGATCGAGGAGCACCGAACGGGCGTCGGCACCTTCGGTGGGGTGGGCGGCGAGGTGGGCGAGCAGGTCGAGGGCGAGCACGAAGCCCTCCCGGTTGTCGCGGCGGCTGGCGATCTGCACGTCGGCGTCGTGCTCGGGCGAGACCGCGTCGCCGAGGGCCTCGGGCACCCCGGCCCGGTGGGCGGCGTGCAGCACGGCCGGGGTCGCGGCGCGGAGGCCGAAGAGGGCCCAGTGGGTCCAGCGGCCGCGGCGGCACAGGTCGCGCAGCTCCTCGATCGCGCCGGGCTCGCGGTCGGCGATGCGTCCCTCGATGCCCTCCACGAGGTCCTGCAGGCGGCAGTCGAGGTCGTCCTGGAGGTGCGCGTTGCGCATCCAGGCGTCGAAGTAGTCGACGAGCACCGGATCGGGGTCGAGCGGGCAGGCCGCGATCCGCTCGACCGCGTCGCGGGCGTACTCGATGACCACGGCCACCTCGTCGGCCGGCGTGGTGGTCATGCGCACCAGGAGCAGGGTGACGGACTGGATGGCGTCGACGGCCTCCAGCGGGGTGGACTGGCCGCGCCGGAACCGGGTGTAGGCATCGTCGATCAGGTCGGCGACGCCGTCGGGGTCGAGCCCGCAGGCGGTGTCTAGATCGTCTTCCATCCTTCCCCTCCCGATCGTGGGCCGTGCATGATGCACCCTCGCCGCCCGCGTTGCACCGCGGGTTTCGCGGAGAGGTCGTCCACCATGAAGATCGCCATCGTCCTCGGTTCGATCCGGACCGAACGCCGCACCGAAGCGGTGGCCAGGTACGTCCACGAGATCGCCGGGCGCCGCTCCGGCGAGGCCGAGGTCGACCTGGTCGACCTGGCCGACTACGACGTCCCGCTCCTCACCAGCTCGGTGCACCCGATGGTCGCCCAGAGGCGCTACGACGACCCGAACGTCCAGCGTTGGGGTGACGCGATCGACGGGTTCGACGGCTTCGTGTTCGTCACCCCCGAGTACAACCACGGCGTGCCCGGCGGCTTCAAGAACGCGGTCGACACCCTCGGCGCCGAGTGGGTGGGCAAGCCCGTCGCCTTCGTCGGGCACGGGTCGGTCGGCGGTGTCCGGGCGATCGAGCAGTGGCGGCAGATCGTCTGCAACTTCTCGATGCCGATCGTGCGCGC
>JAAYBP010000401.1 GCA_012730075.1 Acidimicrobiales bacterium
CGTCCGGGCGATGGTCGGCCTGCACCGCCACGACCGGCGCCTGCACCGGGTCCTGTTCGAGGAGTCGCCCCGGCCGCCGGAGCAGCTCGCCCGCCTCCACCGGCTCGAGGGCGACCTGACCCGGTTCGTCGCCGGCCTGCTCGCCGCCCACCCCGACGTGACCGTCCCCGACGTCGACCTCGCCGCCCGGTTCGTGGTCGTGACGATCGAGTCGTTGGTTCACCGGGTCGCGACCGACCCCGCCGGCTCGGTGGACGACGACGGGCTCACGGCCGAGATCGTCCGGGTGGTGACCGCCTACCTGACGAGCTGACCCGGCCGCCCGAACTGGCGCGCCCGGTCGGTCTGCTCGAAGAACTCCGACGAGGGACGCTGCCAGATCAGGACCGTCACCGCCGCGGCCACGACGAATCCGACCGTCGCGATCACCCGGCTCACGGCAGGGGCCGGCTGCACGAGGCTGGCGAGGAAGCCGAACACCTCGATCGCGAAGCACAGGGAGCCGGTGATCCGGGCCCACGACCGGCCCCGTCCGATGAACACGGCGTGCAGGATCCACACCGCAGCGCCGAGGAGCGCACCGATCAGCGCGCTCGCGACGCCGATGTTGACCGCGACGTCGACGTCCGAGGCCGTGAGGCCGGACTCCCCGAGGTCGCGTTCGATGATCTCCCGGACCTGATCGCGCAGGAGCAGCCCCGAGAGGCCACCGAGCACGGAGACGGCGCAGCCGATCCACATCCCCGCCACCGCCCGACGGATCGAGGCGGGCGGCTCGGGCGGTGCGACCGGACCGGACGTCCAGCCGGGACCCGGGGCCACCGGATACCCGGGCGCCACCGGATACCCGGGTGCACCCTGGCCGTGGGCGGCGTACGGAGGCGCGCCGTACCCTCCGCCGCCGTGACCCGGGACCCCGTACCCGGGCGGGGCCGGTCCCGGGCCGTACGCCGCGCCCGGGTACGCCGGTGACGCCGGCTGAGCCGGGGCGCCGTAGGTCGGCGAGGCCGGTGGGCCCGACGGCGGCGCGCCGAAGGAGGGCGACCCGTCACCCGGCGCGGGCCAGTCGGTCGGGCCGGGGCCGGGCGAGTTCCCGGCAGCCGGCCCGGGCGCGGCGTGGGGACGGCTCTCGGCGCCCCACGGAGTGGGGTCGCCGGATCCCCCCGGCGCATCGCTCACCCGGCGGACGCTACCCCGCCGTCGGCGGCTCGATCGTGATGGCGTCGACCTCCCAGTAGGCGCGGAGGGCGACGATCAGCCCATCGGCGTCGACGCGGTACGTGAACACACCGTTCACGATCGCCCGGCTGCCGTCGAGGAGCGTCGTGACGACCCGCCCGACGTTGGCCACCTCGGAGCCGCACGCGTAGGAGCGGTCGATCTCGAAGTGCACCGCGTTGGGTGCGATCACCGTGTCGTAGAACGCGGCGATCGCCTCGGTGCCCCGGTGGCCCTCGCCGGACTCGTCGAACATCGAGGGGCCGATCGGGTCCTCGATCACCGCGTCGGGCGAGTAGAGGGCCAGCCAGGCGTCACGGTCTCCCGCCTCGACGGCCGCCATCGAGCGCCGGGACGCCAGCCGCGCGGGGTGGGGATCGGGATCCATGGGTGCTCCTCGGTGGTTCGGTGTTTCGGGGACTCGGTGGTTCGGGGACTCGACCAGGGTTCCGGCTCGGCGTCGCCTGGTTGCGGTCGGGCTCGTAGCGGGGCGGGTCGTCCGGCCGGATGGACCGGTCAGGTGGGTCGGAGTGGGTCGATGACGTCGGCGGCGAACCGCGCGACCGACTCGAACTGGACGTCGGGGTCGGTCGGATCGCCCCCGAAGAAGTACCACGGCACCGTGATCACCTCGGTCACGCCCAGCTCGGCGACCTCCGACATGGCCTCCGGCGTGGGCGCCACCAGCGGCGTCACCTTGATCTCGAAGCGGTCCGCGGGGACCCGGGCATCGTCGCCCACCTCGTGGCGAGCACGGTCGAGTCGGTCGACCACGTCGCGCAGGTCGTCGACGGTCACCTGCGCCCCGATCCACCCGTCACCGAGGCGCACCGCCCGCCGGAGCCCGGGGTCGGAGTGGCCGCCGACCAGCACCGGCACCGGCTCCGTGGGCGCCGGGTCCATCCGCAGCCGGCCGAAGTCGTAGAACCGCCCGTGGTGCTCGACCCACCCCCCGGCGAGGCACGCCCGCAACACCTCGATCTGCTCGTCGAGCCGCACGCCGCGGGTGCGCATGTCCTGACCGAGCCAGGCGAACTCCTCGGGGATCCAGCTCATGCCGACCCCGACCTCGATCCGGCCCGGGAACATGGCCGCCGTCGACCCGACCGTCTTGGCGAACAGCAGCGGGTGTCGTAGCGACAGCTTGTTGACGCTCGTCCCGAACCGCAGCCGCGACGTCACCGCGGCGAGCGCGGGGATCGCGACCCACGGATCGACGAACGGCGAGTCGAGCGGCCAGAACCGCTCGCCGTCTTCGGTGTAGGGGTACCGGGCCGACACCGTCTCGGGAGCGAACACCGACTCGGGGACCATGACCCCGTCCCAGCCGGTCTCGTCGGCCCGTCGGGCCAGCGGGATCAGGCGGTCGGGCGGCAGCATCGGCAGGGCCAGGCTGAAGCGCACGGACCGCATCATGGCCCAGCCCGGCGGACCCGACCGGACCGCCGCGCGACGCCGCCAATCGGCGTCGCCGCGGGCCGAAAGGTGGTTTCCGGGCCCGCGACCGCCGGTGCTACGGTCGGCGTTCCCTCGGGGCTATAGCTCAGTTGGTAGAGCGCTTCCATGGCATGGAAGAGGTCAGGGGTTCGATTCCCCTTAGCTCCACAAGATCCGACCCCGGATCTCGATGCTCCTCCACCGCACGGGGGCCCAGGGTCGAGGTTCCCGGCTACTGCGTCGGCGGCGGCGGAGGCGGGCCGTCGGTGTGCTCGACGTGCTCGGGCGGTGGCGGGGGCGGCGTTCCCGCGTCCGGCGGGCCGCCGAAGGGCGACTCGGTCCGGGGCACGCCGCTGCCGGGGTAGGCACCCGGACTCCCGAAGCCCCCGGGCGGCGGACCGCCGCCGACCGTGGACGGGCCGTCGTAGCCGCCGGACGCGGGACTCCCGTAGCGACCCGAACTCTCCCACCCACCCGGGCCGGCGGACGGCGCGGCGCCGGCTGCCGGGTAGCCGGACGACGGCGGGTACCCCGACGGGGTCTCGGGACCGGCGGGCGCGCGGTAGCCGGGTTGGGACCCGTAGCCCGAAGGCGGGCCATATCCGGGCTGCGGCTGGTACCCGGGCTGAGCGCCGTACCCCGGCGGCGGACCGTACCCGGGCTGAGCGCCGTACCCCGGCGGCGGACCGTA
>JAAYBP010000402.1 GCA_012730075.1 Acidimicrobiales bacterium
AGCGTGTAGCGGGAGTCGCCCTGCTGGATGATGCCGGTGACGATGTCGCCCTCGCGGCCGGAGTACTCCTCGTACTTCATCTCCCGGTCGACCTCGCGCAGGCGCTGGTTCATCACCTGGCGGGCGGTCTGGGCGGCGATGCGGCCGAAGTCGGGGGGGGTCACGTCGGACACGTCGCCGTAGGGCTCGCCGTCCTCGTCGAGCTCCTGGGACCACACCCGGATGTCGAAGGTGTCGGGGTCGATCGTGACCCACGCGTAGTCCTTGGCGCCGGGCATCCGGCTGTAGGCCGACTCCATGGCGTCGGCGAGCGCCCCCATCAGGGTCTCCGAGGAGATGCCGCGGTCGGCGGCCAGGGCCTGGAGGGCCTCCATCATGTCGAGCTTGCGGGTCATCGCTTCGCGGCCTTTCCGGTTGAGCTCTTGGGGCGGGGCCCGCCCGGCTTCGGCGCCGGCCCCCATTCGAAGACGGTGCGGGCCCGCTCGATCCGGTCGAGGGGCACGGAGTGGTCGTCGCCGTCGACGCGGACGGTGATCGAGGAGTCGTCGGCGGCGACCAGCTCGCCGGCGAGGCGGCGGGGGCCGTCGTCGCGGGCGACGGTGCGCACGGAGACCTGCTCGCCGACGGCCCGCCGGAAGTGGTCGGCGGTGCGCAGGCGACGCTCGACGCCGGGGCTCGACACCTCGAGGGTGTAGCGGCCCGGCACCGGGTCGTGCTCGTCGAGCAGGCGCGACACCCGTCGGGTGATGCCGGCGATGGCGTCGAGGTCGAGGCCGCCGTCGCGGTCGACGGTGAGGCGCAGCACGCCGCCGTTGAGCTCGACGTCGACCAGGTCGACCGAGTCGGCGGCGCACACCGGCTCGACGAGATCGCGGACGCGGTCGGTCGTGGTCACGGTGCGTTCACCTCCTCGTACGGTCGTCGGTCGTGGCGGCCCCGGCAGCGAAAAGGCGTGGGCCGGAGCCCACGCCTGATTCTCCAGGTCGTCCCCTCCCTGACGGGAGGGTGGATCCAGCATAGCGCCGCGCCGTCGTCCCGCCCGGTGCCGCGTCGGCCGGCGACCGATCAGTAGGAGCGGGCGATGGTGGCGACGCCGTCGGGGTCGTCGTCGGATTCGGCGACGTCGCCGTCGGGGTCCTGGAGACAGCGGACCGTGACCGCGTCGGCCTTCATCGCCGCCCGGGCGGCGTCGTCGATCAGGCCCCAGCGCACCCGGGCGAACCCGGTGCGGGCCGCCTCGACCGCCTCGGCCGCGGTGGTGGCGTCGACCGTGCGCTCGTCGCGCCGGGCCCGCGCCGCCTCGAGCATGGCGACCTGGATCGTGTCGAGCAGGCCGGTCACGTGGTCGGTCAGACCGCCGAGGCCGACGGTCTCCTTGCCCTCGACGTCGCGGCGCACGACGACGGCCTGCTCGGCCTCGAGGTCGCGGGGACCGACCTCGATGCGCACCGGTACGCCCTTCAGCTCCCAGGTGGTGGCGCGGCGGCCGAAGCCGATGTCGGTGCGGTCGTCGAGCACCACCCTCACCCCCGCGGTTCGCAGCGCCTCGACGAGCAGGCGGCTGCGCTCGACCACTCCGTCGCCGTCGCGGGCGATGATCACGACCACCTGGTGGGGCGCGATGCGGGGCGGCAGGCGGAGGCCGGCGTCGTCGCCGTGGCCCATGATCAACCCGCCCATCATCCGGGTGGAGACCCCCCACGACGTCGTCCAGGCGAGCTGCTCGGTGGCCTCGGCGTCCTGGTACCGGATGTCGAACGCCCGGGCGAAGTTCTGGCCCAGCTCGTGGCTCGTGCCCATCTGGAGGGCCTTGCCGTCGCCCATCATCGCCTCGGTCGTCATCGTGTTGGTGGCGCCCGGGAAGCGTTCCTCGGGTGGCTTGCGGCCGACGACGACGGGGATGGCGAGGTCGTTCACCATGAAGTCCTCGTACACGTCGCGCAGGATCAGGCGGGCGTAGGCGGCGGCGTCGGCCTCGGTGGCGTGGGCGGTGTGGCCCTCCTGCCAGAGGAACTCGGTGGAGCGCAGGAACAGGCGGGGCCGCATCTCCCAGCGCACGACGTTGCACCACTGGTTCAGCAGCATCGGCAGGTCGCGGTAGGACTGGATCCAGCGGGCCATGTACTCGCCGATCACCGTCTCGGAGGTGGGGCGCACGACGAGCGGCTCCTCCAGCTCCTTGCCGCCGCCGATGGTGACGACCGCCAGCTCGGGGGCGAAGCCCTCGACGTGATCGGCCTCGCGGGTGAGGTAGCTCTGGGGGATGAACAGGGGGAACGAGGCGTTCTCGGCGCCGGCCTCCTTGATGCGGCGGTCGACGGCGTCGACCATCCGCTCCCAGATCGCGAACCCGTAGGGGCGGATGATCTG
>JAAYBP010000054.1 GCA_012730075.1 Acidimicrobiales bacterium
AGGCGGCCGCACCCCCGGCCGCCGACGACCGCGCGGAGGCCGTGACGTCGTCGCTCGTCGACCTGCTCGACTCCGAGGCGGCCGACGAGATCGCCGCCATCGGCCGCCCGTCGGTGCCGGATCCGCCGCAGCCGCCGTTCGAGCGGGCCCCCGAGCCGTTCTGGTGGCAGGTCGTCCTGCCCGGGTCGCTCGGACGCCAGGTCACGATCCGCCTCGGCGGCGAGTCGGTCGACCTGGCCGGCACCGTCGTCCCCCGGGACGAGATCGTCCGGGCCCGCTTCAAGCTGACCTTCGAGGACGCCCTGCTGCGCCGGGCCGCCTCGGCGAGGATGCGCATCGACGTCGAGTGCCGCGACGGTCGCGTCGTCAAGGTGGCCGCCCGAAACGCGGCGTCCTCCTCCCGGGCCTCGACGATCGTCGACACGGTCACCTACCTGTGGAGCGTCCTCGGCGACATCGACGGCGAGGAGCGCACGTCGGTGGTCGAGCGCATCGAGCGCGGCGGCGAGGTCGCCATCGGGAACGTGCGGTTCACCAGCATCGGCGTGGCGTGGAAGCGGAACCCGATCGTCACCTGGAGCCACATCGGCGAGCCGTTCCTCGACCGGACGACGGTGATCATCCCGACCGACGAGGGGGCGATCGACGTCCCCCTCACCATCGACGGGGCGTTCATGCTCCCCGAGGTCACCCGCGTCCTGCGCGCCCGCTTCGGCTGACCCCGGCGGGTCGTGTCCGTACCCGCTTCGCCCGACCCCGATCGGCCGGTACCGTCGGCGGTCGTGACCATCCACGTGGAGGACGGCGGCTCCGCCGTCGTGCTGTTGACCATCGACCGCCCCGACCGCCGGAACGCGATCGACGCCGAGCACGTCGAGGCGCTCCGCGATGCCGTGACCGGCGCAGCGGAGGGCACCCGGGCCCTCGTGCTCCGGGGTGCGGGCGGCCACTTCTGCGCCGGTGCCGACCTCAAGGGCATCGAGGGGCCGGAGTTCGCGGCGCTCCTCCGCACGCTGCTCCACGCGCTCCGCGACGCCCCGTTCCCGTGCCTCGCGGCCGTCGACGGCGCCGCGCTCGGGGCGGGCACGCAGCTGGCGGTGAGCTGCGATCTCCGCACCGCCACCCCCGACGCGATCTTCGGCATCCCCGCGGCCAAGCTCGGCCTCGTCGTCGATCCGTGGACGGTGCAGCGGCTGGTCGCCTTCGCCGGTCAGGGGCCGGCCCGGGCGATGCTGCTGGCCGCCGAGACGGTCGGCGGTACGGAGGCCCACGGTCTCGGGCTCGTGCAGCGCCTCGGTCCGCCCGACGACGCCGTCGCGTGGGCGGTCGAGATCGCGACGAAGGCCCCGCTGACGATCTCGGGCCACAAGGTGATGCTCAACGCCCTCGACGCCGCGCTCCCGACCGATCCCGCCGTCGCCGCCGCCTTCGACCGGGCGTGGTCGAGCGCGGATCTCGACGAGGGCCGCGCCGCGTTCGCCGAGCGTCGCCCCCCGCAGTTCCGCGGCGAGTAGC
>JAAYBP010000403.1 GCA_012730075.1 Acidimicrobiales bacterium
AGCGGCTGGCCGCCGTGCTGGACCTCGACCTCGACGTCCGGATGGTGCTCGGCCAGCCACTCGGTCGCGGTACGGGTCGCGCCCGCGGACGCGCCCTCGCCGACGATGAGCGTGACGATCTCGTGCTCGTCGGTGAGCACGGCGGCGAGCAGGCCGGTGACCGCGTCGCCGAGATCGGCCTCGACGGCGAGGATCCCGTCCCGGCTGATGCCGAGCCAGTCGCCGTCACGGATCGGGCCGAGGTCGCACGCGCTGTCGCGCACGGCCCGGGTGACCTCACCGGCGACGACCGCGGCGGCCGCCTCCCCCATCGTCTGGGCGTTGGCGGCCGAGTCGGCCTGCGGATCGTAGGCGACGAGCGCAGCGACGCCCTCGGACACGCCGCGGGTCGGCACGACCCGGACCGGCGTCGACGTCAGCCCGCCGACCTGCTCGGCGACCGGGATGATGTTCTTGTTGTTCGGCAGGATGACGACCTCGTCGGCGGCGCAGGCCTCGACCGCGGCGAGGAGCTGCTCGGTCGACGGGTTCATCGACTGGCCGCCGGCGACGATCTGCTGCACGCCGAGCGAGTGGAAGATGCGGCTGACGCCGTCGCCGGTCGCGACGGCCACGACGGCGGTGGGCACGTGTTCGACCGGCGGGGCGGGCTCGGACGCCGCGGCGGCCGCCGCCTCCCGCACCCAGCGCTCCTCCTGGACCTCCTCGAGCAGGTCGGTCACCCGGATCTGGCGCGGCCGGCCGATGTCGACGGCGGCCTCGATGGCGGCGCCGATGTCGTCGGTGTGGATGTGGCAGTTCCACAGGCCGTCGCCGCCGACCACGACGATCGAGTCGCCGACGCCCGCCCACACGTTCTTGAACGCGGGCACGGTCTCGTCGGGGGCCTCCAGCAGGTACATCACCTCGTAGCGGAGGTCGCTCACGTCGTGGTGGTCGGCGTGGTCCGCGTGATCGCGGAGCGCGTCGAGGTCGGGCCCGGGGGTGGAGTCGAGGGCGGGCGGTTCGGGCAGCGGCCGGCCGTCGACGACGTGGAGCAGCCCGTCGAGCAGCAGGAGCAGGCCGGTGCCGCCGGAGTCGACGACACCCGCCTGGGCCAGCACCGGCAGCATCTCCGGGGTGCGGGCGAGGGCGTCGCGGCCCTGGGCGAGCGCCGCCTCGGCGACGACGAGGAGTGGGGCGTCGGCCCGGTCGGCGACCG
Source organism: Acidimicrobiales bacterium (assembly GCA_012730075.1). GTDB lineage: Bacteria > Actinomycetota > Acidimicrobiia > Acidimicrobiales > Iamiaceae > Iamia. The sequence goes on from JAAYBP010000403.1 coordinate 1,202, forward strand.
CCGCCTCGGCCGCCTCCGCCGCCTCCCGGACGACGGTGAGGATCGTGCCCTCGACCGGCCGGGGCACCGCGCCGTAGGCGTTGTCGGTGGCGGCCCGGAGCGCCCGGGCGAGCGAGGCTCCGTCGAGCCCCTCGGCCTCGGCGACCGTCACGGCCAGGCCGCGGAGGATGCCCGACAGCAGGACGCCGCTGTTGCCCCGGGCGCCCATCAGCGAGCCGTGGCTGATCGCCTTGCACGTCCCGGCGAGGTCGTCGGGCGCCGTCTCGATCTCGGCGACGACCGACTCGATGGTGAGCGCCATGTTCGTGCCGGTGTCGCCGTCGGGCACCGGGTAGACGTTCAGCCGGTTGACGACCTCCTGGTGGGCGCGCAGGGCGTCGCGGAACGCCACGACCACGCGCCGGAGTTCGTCGGCGCCGAGCCGCGTCGTCGTCATGGCGGCGGAGCCTACGCGTCGCGGCCCTCCCGCCCCGGCGGTGCGCGGTCCCCGCCCCTCCCGCAGCGGAGCCGACTCCTTCGGTGCCCACTCCCGGCGGTCGGTCCAGTGAGACGGCGCGTCCGGTCGGCTTGTGGACGGGGGGCGTGCGCCCGTAGCGTTGTCCGGTCCGGGTACCGGCCACGGCCGCCCCCACCAGCGTTCGAGACGACAGAGGTTCCAGCGAGATGGCATCGAC
>JAAYBP010000404.1 GCA_012730075.1 Acidimicrobiales bacterium
ACCGCCGAACCCGGAACACCGGGACCGGACCGGGCACCGGGGCGGGAGGGCTCGGGCCGGACGAAGGGCCAGCCGGGCGGGAGATCCGCCACGGGCGGTACCGGCGGAGGCCCGTCGGTCGACGGGCGCCTCGCCTCGTCCGCCGGGACGTCCGACGCGCTCGGATCACCGCCTGCGCCCGGCTCGTCCGGGCTCTCCTGCCAATCCGACATCTGCTCTCGTGGGGGCCTGCGGGGCGTGACCCCGATCGCCGTGAGGCTACCGCCTGCCCCTGCCCGTTCCCGCCTCAGGGACCCGCTCAGGTACGCAGCGCGGCGAGCAGCGCGGCGCCCACCGCACCGGCCCGTCCGGCCAGGCGGGCCGGCACGATCGGGACCCGGTGCCGTCCCTCGACCCCACCGAGGGTGAGCGAACGGACACGGCGACGGGTGCGGTCGATGAACAGGTCGGCGTCGCCCGACACGCCGCCGCCGATGACGACGATCTCGGAGTCGAGCACGTTGACCAGGTTGGCGAGGCCGAGACCGAGCCAGTCGGCGAACTCGTCGAGCACCGCCGTCGCCGCCGGGTCGCCGTCGCGCGCGGCGGCCACGACGTGTTCGCCACGGATCGCGTCGACGTCGCCGCCGGCCGCGCCCAGGTGGGCCGCGTCCGGGGGTGTGCGCCCGTCCAACACCGCCATGCGGGCCAGGTTGCCGAGCCCCCAGCCCGACGCGTAGCGCTCCCAGCAGCCGCGGCGACCGCAGGGGCACTCCGGCCCGGTGGGGTCGACCACCATGTGGCCCGGCTCCCCGGCGAACCCGTAGGCGCCGCGCAGGATCTCGCCCTTGACCGTGAGACCGCCGCCGATGCCGGTGCCGAGCGTGACGAGCAGGGAGTGGTTCCGGCCCCGTGCCGCCCCCCGCTCGTGCTCACCCCACGCGGCGCAGGTCGCGTCGTTGTCGACGACGACCGGCAGACCCAGCCGCTCCCCCACCTCGGCGCCGATCGCCACGCCGACGACACCGGGGAGGTTGGGTCCGTACACGAACGTGCCGGCCCGGTCGACCAGGCCGGGCAGGCCGAGGCCTACGGCCCTCACGTCGCGTCCGGTCCGGGCCCGGACCTCGTCGCGCAGCGCGCTCGCCGTCGCCGCCAGCGCGTCGAGCACGTCGTCGGTTCCCGACGGCGTCGGGGTCCGGATCTCGGCGACGGCGTCGGCGCCCGCGTGGGAGGGATCGATCGCGGTGCCCAGGATCTTGGTGCCACCCAGGTCGAGGCCCACCACCAGCGGGCCGTCGGGCGACCCTGCGCCGTCCACCGCGGCGGGGCTCAGTAGCGGAGCAGGGCGCCGATGCGCCCGTGGACGTCGAGGTCCGCGTTCCCGACGCAGATCTCCACCGCCGCCCCCTGGGCGAGGGCGTCGTCGATCGCCTCCTCGACGACGTCCTGGACCGGGCGGAGCGAGTCGTCGTCGCGGTGCGGCGCGACGGAGTGGAGGGCGCCGGTGCGCTGGCTGCGCCACCCCTCGGCCTCGTACTCGTGGGAGACGATCAGGTGGTCGACCCGTCGGTGGGCCAGGGCGTCGAGGACGGGGACGAGGCCGGTGACCGCGCGTCCGCCGGCGGCGACGGTGTCGATCAGGCGCCGCACGAGCTGGGCCTCGCGGCGGCGCTCGGTCTCCTCCTCGATCGCCACCACCGCGTGTCGGATGACGTCGAGCGACGACTGCGGGGTCACGGGGACCCGGCCGACCAGGCGCTCGCGCAGGTACGCGTGGAGCGACCCCTCCAGGGCACCGGCCAGGTCGTCGGGGGCGCCGATGCACAGGTGCTCGTAGCCCTGACGCTGGAACACGCCGAAGGCCAGCTCGGCCGCCCGCCGGACGTGCTGCGAGGCGAGCTCCTCGACGTGCGCGGAGACGTCGCCCCGCTCGCGCTCGCCCCGCACGTCGTAGGCGCGGGGCAGGTCGTCGAGGTGCTCGCTGTGCTCGACGATGTGGTCGAGCTCGAAGATGAACATGCGCACGCGCTGGCGGTCGACCAGGAGCACCCCGAACCGCCTCCGCTCCTCGGCCACCGCCTCGAGCTGGCCGAGCGCCGGCTGGTCGTTCACGACGACCCGGCTCCGGACCCGCACCGGCATCGGCACGACCTCGAACAGACCGCGCTCCGTGCACGAGAACAGGGCGAGCGAACGCACCCGGGACCGGTCGAAGCCACCGCGGACGTAGGCCTCGATGCGGTCGAGGTCGTCGTGCACGGAGCGGGTTCCGTTGGCCCGGGCGCGCGCCGGCCGAAGGACGAGGTCGAGCTCCTGGTCGATGTCCTTCTGCGACAGCAACCGCCGTCCGTCCACGTCCAGGTAACACGTCGTGACCGGTGTCCCGCCGGTGTCGAACTCGGCCAGGGTGCGCAACGTGTCCTCGCTGATGGCGGTCACGGAACCTCCTCGTCGTCGACGAACCCGAATCGTAGGCACGCCGCCGGGAGGCTGCCGACGGACCCGCGGGCGGTCGCGTCAGGCCCCGTCGCCGCCCCCTGCGACCACCAGCGCGCCGTCGTCGGGGCCCAGCGACGCCGCCCACGAGAGCACCTCGGCGCGCTCGGTCAGCACCACGATCTGGCCGATCGCCGCCGGGTCGACGAGGGCCTCGACCACCGACACCGCGTCGGCGCCGGACAGGTCGCCGAACGGGTCGTCGAGGACCAGCGGCGGGACCGCGTCGCCGGCGAGCCGGTGGTGGGCCGCGACCCGGGTCAGGGCGTTCCAGGCGACGGCGGCGGCGTCGGTCGGGCCGGTCGTCTCCAGGTCGGGGGCGACCGGTGGGCGGACCCGGGCTCGGCGCAGCGACTCCAGCTCGACCTGGGCCATCGCCATGCGGCCCTCGGCGCGGGCGCGACGGTCGACCAGCGACCCGGCCGGCGCGGGGTCGGGCGCGGGCAACGCGAGCGCGGCCACCGCTGCATCGAGGACCGACCGGGCGTCGCGCTCGTCCTCGGCCATGGCGTCGAGGACCGAGGTCCGGGCCGCGAGGTCGCCGTCGGTGGTGGGACGGGTACCGGTCGCGGCGTCCCCAGCGCGATCGAGGGTCTCCAGTCGTTCGCGCAGCACCGCCCGCTCGGCATCGAGCTCAGAGCGCCGATCGGCGACGTCCCTGGTCGCATCCAGCCACTCCCGGGCGAGGGTGGCCACCGCCTCCCGGTCGCTGGCGGCCGCGATGGGCACGCGGGCCTCGGCCAACGCCATCCGGAGGCGCGCCAGCGGGTCGGCCGCCAGGTGACCGCGCAGGGCGACGGCGACGTCCTCGCCGGGGTCGCCGCCGAGCAGGGCGGCCGCCTCAGCCCGGATGGCATCCGCCTCGGCGATCTCCGCCTCGCCGTCGGTCCCGGTGGCCCCGGTGTCGCCGGCGGTGTCCTCGCCGACGCCGGAGGGCCCGGCGCCCTCGATCGTGGCGAGGTCCGCGGTGGCCGCCTCGAGCTCGGCCTCGGCGCGCCGCAGGTCCTCGCGGGCGGCCTGCTCGCGCTCGCGCGATCCGTGCACCCGCATCCGCCCCGACACCATGAACTCGGTGTAGGTCTTGAAGCCGAGGCGGTCGAGGAGCTCCTGCTCCAGGGCCTGGGCCTCCTCGAGGCGACGGCGCGCCCGTCCGACCCCGACGCGACGTTCGCCCGCGTCCCAGGCGAGCAGCACCTCGGCGTGGGCGGCCTCCAGGGCCGCGGTGTCGGGGGACGCGGCCGGCGCACCGGCGTCGGCGAGGGCGCGCTCGGCTGCGGCGACGAGGGCCTCGGCCGCCCGCACGCGGTCGCGGGCCGCCCCGAGTGCGTCGGAGGTCGGCCCCGGCGCACGCTCGCGGCGGAGCGCGACCCGGTCGATGCGACGGCGCGCCTCCTCCCAGGCGTCGGCCAGTCGCTCGGCCTCGTCGACGTCGACGACCCGGTAGCGGTCCAGCGCGTCGACGGCGGCGGCCACGCCGTGCACCGAGTCGTGGCGGAGGTCGGACAGCTCGGCCTCGAGCACGGCGAGCCGGGCGAGGAGCGCGTAGCGCTCACCCTCGTCCGGGGCGCCGGCGCCCTCGGCCGCCGTCTGGTCATCGACCGGCGCCTCCACGGGCGGGGCGAGCGTCGCCTCCGCCTCGGCCCGGCGGGTTCGGGCCCGGCGGAGCGCGGCGGCCGCGTCGGCGCGGTCGTGCCACCCGCGCCGCTGGGCCTCGGCCCAACCGTCGCGGTCGGTGGCCCACTCCCGCCACACGTCCGCGACCGCGGCCGCCGCCGACGACAGCGTGGCGTTCGCCCGGTCGATCTCCGCGTCGAGCCGACCCGCGGTGGCCTCCGGCGCGGGCACCGCACGGTCGTGGGCCGACGGTACGCGGAGGTGGCCCGACGCCACCGCGCCGGACAGTGGTTCGGCACGGCCCTCGACGCTCACGGTGCCGGCGACGAGGCCGTCGCGCACCGCCGCGTCGGGCAGATCGCCCGCGGCCAGCGCGCCGAGCAGCGCCCGCACCGCGCCGGTGACGACGGGGTCGAGCCCGCCGATCACGGTGAGGCGCGGGTGGAGCTCCACGCTCCACGGGCCGGGCTCGGCACCGGCGAGCCGCAGGATGCGCGGCGCGCCGTCAGTCGAGGGGTATGTGTTCGAGGCCGTTCCCGGCGTCATCGGGTCCCTCCCTCCTGGTCACGTCGGCCGCCCGCGCGGCCCGTGCCGCCGCGCCCGACGCGGCCCGGACGATCCGGCCGACGTGGTCGACCACGTCGGGGTCCTTCACGAGGGTCTCGGCCACGTCGAGCAGGGCCCGGGTGGCGTCGATCACCTCCTGGGCGGCGGCCTGGAGCGCGTCGACGCCGGGGGGCGTGGCGTCGCCCGGCGGGCCTTCCTCCCGCCCGCCGTCACCCGTCACCTGATCGCCCCCGTCGTCGCCGCCGACCGGGTCGCGAACCCGACCGCGAGCCGGCCGTCGCGGAAGCTCGCTCCGGTGACCTTGCGGTGCCGCAACGAGTCGGGCAGCACGATCGACCGGCGGTACGGCCCGACCGTGACGATCAGCTCGCCCTCGTGGCGGCCGACGTCGACGTCGTCGCGTCCGGCGAACGGCAGGTCCAGCTCGAGGACCATCCCGTCCCCGTCGTCGACGACGCGCATCGGCTCGCCGTCGTGGAGGCGGGTCGAGGGGTCCTCGTCGCCGTACACGTCCTCGGCGAGGGCCCGCAGCCGGTCGAGGCCGACGACCTCCTCCCCGGCCAGCTCGGCCCGCAGCACCGGGAGGGGCGCGAACCCCTCCTCGATCTGGGTCAGGTGCTCGGCGTGGCTGGCCTTCCAGCGGTCGAACCACGGGTCGGAGATGTCCTCGGGCAGCAGCCGGTTGGCCACGACCGCGTCGACGCCGTACCCGAACAGGGCGAGGTAGGTCGCGGTGCGACGGGCCTCGGCGATCACCATCTTCTCGGGGTTGACGACCAGCCGGACGCTGGTGCGCTCGGAGTCGGCGAGGACCTCCTTGACCCCGTCGAGGCGGGCGTAGAAGCGCTCGGCCGACCCGAACACGGCGTCGCCGGCGACCGGCAGCGACGTCACGCGGGAGAGCACCGGCGCGACCGCCCGGTGCAACCGCCGTGAGGTCGGGAAGACCCGCTCCATGTACCAGCGCAGCACGTCGGGGAGCGACAGCAGGCGGAGGGTCTCCGCCGTCGGCGCGCAGTCGACGACGATGACGTCCCACTCCCCCGACTCGGCGTAGGCCTTGATGTCGACCAGGCCGAAGATCTCCTCCAGCCCGGGGAGGAGGGCCAGCTCCTCGGCCTCGACCCCCTCGACGCCCGCCCACTCGAACACGTCGACCAGCCAGGCCCGGATGTCGCCCCAGGCCTCCTCCATCCGTTCGCGGGCGTCGAGCTGCTGGCCCCAGAGCTGGTCGGTGACCGGGGTGGGCCGCGACCCGAGCGGGACGCCGAGCGAATCGGCCAGCGAGTGGGCGGGATCGGTCGACAGCACGACGGTGCGGGCGCCGGCGTCGGCGCAGCGGAGGCCGGTGGCCGCCGCGACCGTCGTCTTGCCGACGCCGCCCTTGCCGGTGAAGAGGAGGGTGCGCCCGGTGGTCACGGACGCGACCCGCCGCCTTCGACCCGGGCCTTGAGGTCGGTCAGCGCGGTCTGGATGATCTTGTGGGCCGTCCGCCGCTTGATGAGGCCGAGGACCGGCACGATCAGCTCGGCCTCGAGCTCGTACACCACGCGGGTGCGGTCGTCGCCGATCCCGGTGAGCTCGTAGGATCCGTCGAGCTTGCGGGTGATGTCACCCTCGGTGAGCACCCACGCCAGGCGGCCCTCCTTGCCGTGGTCGTAGGCGAGCGTGTACCAGGTGCTGACGCCGAAGCCGGCCGCCCGGAACCGCGCGGCCGTCACCCGCCCCTCGGCGTCGCGGCCGAGCACGACGGCCTCCTTGAGGTCGTTCGCCCACGACGGGTAGTCCTCGATGGCCAGGAGGACCTCCATCACCGCCGTCGGCGGCGCGTCGATCATGATCTCGTCGCGCACCGAGTCACCCATCGCCCCTGGCCTCCATCTCGACGTCGTCGGGCGCCTCAGTCTGGCACCCGCCGGGGGGCGCCTCGGCCCGCAGGTCGCCCGCCGCGGGGCGACGGGGCGGGAACGTGCCGTGCCGGGCGCCCCAGAGGCCCGCCAGGCCCAGCGACCACACGGGCGCGAGCGTCGCGAAGGCGGTGAAGGGCCGGTACAGCGCCACCGCGAGGGGCACCGCGGTCTGGACCGCCACCGAGGCCAGCATCGTCGTCTGCACCCGTCGGGGGGCGCTGCCCGCCAGGAGGAACAGTCCCGACACCGCGATCTCCTCGGCGCGACTCCGCTGCACCGCGATCGCGAAGGCGACGAGGAAGATCGCCGACCCGAGCGCCAGCATGGCCAGGCCGGGGACGGCGGACAGCGCGTAGTGGTCGCGGTCGCCGGTCAACGCGTTGGCGATCGAGGTCACGACCGTCACCGCGGTGCCCGCCCACGACCACGCGACCAGGTTGCGCCCGGCCGTCGCGGCGACCTCGACGACGTGCGCATCGGGTTCGGGTGGCATCCGGCGCGACGCTACGCGCCGCTCGGCGAGGTCACGCGGTCGGATGCAGGACGATCGTCATCGACACGGCGTTGGACACGGTTCCGCCGGTGGGAGCGGCCGTCAGTCCGCCCACCGGGCCTCCGCCCACCCCGGCGCCCGAATCGGTCAGGAGCTCCGACACGTGGCCGGCGCCGCTGTTGGCCCACGAGTGGCGCACGACCTGACCGGCGGGCGCCGTCCACCCGGTGGTGGAGCCCGACTTGTCGGCCCAGTACGAGACGACCCAGTCGCCGGTGGCGGCGGTCGCGGTGGGCGTCGTGTAGCCCGAGGCCCCGTTGTGGGCGGCGACCGCCGCGTTGCGGTACGCGGCGAGGACCACGTCGGCCCGCGCCGATCCACCGAGGGTGATGGTGACCGTGGCCCCGACGTCGGCGAGGGTGGCGATCCGGGTGAACACCGCCGACCGGCTGCTGGTGGTGTTCACGTCGCGGAGGCGGGTCCACCCCGCGGGGGCGTTCAGCGAGGTCGTCGCGGAGGCGTTGCTGGTCGCGAAGAGCAGCATCACGTCACCCGCCTCGACCGCGACCGGCACCGTCACCGCGTGCGTGGTCGCCGTGTTGCCCTCGGTGCGGCTGGCGGCCACGACGAAGCCCGTCGTCACCGTGGGCACCTCGACGGTCACCGATTGGCTGGCGGTGCTGGTGAGGCCATCGGCGTCGGTGACGGTGAGCTGGACCACGTACGAGCCGGAGGCTCCGTAGGTGCGGGCGGTGGTGGCGCCGCTGCCGGTGGTGCCATCACCGAACTGCCAGGCCCAGCCGACGATCGCGCCCTCGGGATCGGTCGAGCCGGAGCCGTCGAACGCGCACGTGGCGTTGGTGCACGACGCGGTGAACGACGCCACCGGCGGGAGGCCACCGGGCGGTTCACCGGCCAAGGGGTGCAGCACGACCGTCACCGCCACCGAGTTGGAGACGGGGCCACCGACGGGCGAGGCGGTCAGGCCTCCGGCGGTGCCGCCGGCGACCGGCCCGCCGGAGTCGGTGAGCAGCTCCGAAACGTGCCCGGCGCCGCTGTTGGCCCACGAGTGGCGCACGACCTGCCCGGCCGGAGCGGTCCAGCCCGAGGTGGAGGCCGACTTGTCCGCCCAGTACGAGACGACCCAGTCGCCGGTGGCGGCGCTCGCGTTCGGCGTCGTGTAGCCCGACGTCCCGGCGTGGGCCGAGACCGTCACGTTGCGGTACGCCGCGACGACGACGTCGGCCCGGGCCGACCCGCCGAGGGTGACGGTCACCGTCGAGCCGGCGTCGGACGGGGTGGCCTCCCTGGTGAACACCGCCGAGCGGCTGCCGGCCGTGTTGACGTCGCGCAGGCGGGTCCACCCCGCGGGGGCGTTCAGCGACGTCCCCGAGGACGCGTTGCTGGACGCGAACAGCAGGAGGGTGTCGCCGGTCTGCACCGACGCCGGGACCGTGACCGGGTGCTGGGTGGCGGAGTTGCCCTGGGTCCGGGCGGCGGAGGCCACGAAGCTGGCGCTCACCGAGGGGACCTCGACCGAGACCGACCGGGTGGTGGATGCGGCGTTCCCGCGGTTGTCGGTGACCGTGAGCCCGATCGTGTAGTCGCCGGACTCGGTGTAGGTGTGGGTGGCGGTCGACCCGGTGCCGGTGCCTTCGTCACCGAACGTCCACGCCCAGGAGACCACCGAGCCGTCGGCGTCGGAGGACGCGAGGCCGTCGACCGCACAGGTGGCGCCGTTGCAGTTCGCGGTGAACGAGGCGACCGGGGCGATGTCGGACGTCGTCACCTGCACCGCCGCGGTGGCCTGACCGCCGCGGTCGTCGGTGACCGTGACGTTCACGGTGTGCCCACCGGTCGCGCCGAACGAGTGGCTGACGGTCGGGCCCGAGGCGGTGCCGCCGTCGCCGAAGTCCCACGCGATGGCGGTGATCGAGCCGTCGGGGTCCGAGGCGGTGGCGGTGAAGTCGCACGCCATGCCCGTGCAGGTGCCGCTCGCCGTGACCGTGGGCGGCTGGTTCGTGGCGAGGGACTGGCGGGCCCACATCGGCGCGCTGGTCGACCAGCTGAAGGCGGCCGTCACGTTGACGCTGGCGCCGAGGTCGATGCCGACGCTCGGGGTGAACGGTGCCCGCTTGAGCCGCTGTGAGAGGAAGCCGGTGTCGACGTAGTACGCCTGTCCCGAGGCGATGAACATGTTGCCGACGTTGCCGAAGCCCGAGCCCGACAGCGTGTAGCGGTAGGAGCCGATGATCCGGCTCTCGGTCGAGAAGTACCGCATGTACAGGGCGCTGCTACCCGAGCGGGTGTAGTAGAGGCGCCCGTCGTGGTACGCCATGCCGTCCATGTTCGACAGGTCGGACGCGAAGTTGGTGGCCGAGCCGCCTCCGGTGAGGTTGCGCAGGTCGACCGTCGACGCGGCGCCGAGGGTGGTGCCGTCGAAGGTCTGGGCCACGAGCGTGCCGTTGGAGCGGGCCGTGTACAGGACGCCGTCGGCCAGGAAGGCGGCCCGGCTGCCCGACAGGCTGCTCGCGCCGCCGCTGCTGACGATGGTCGTCGCCGCGCCGACGTCGCTGCCGTCGAAGCTGCGGGCGGTGATGTCCGACGAGTACTGCTCGATGGTGACCGGCAGGTTCAGCGGCGCCGGCTGGGGGACGACGGCCGACCCGAGCGGGAAGTAGGCGATGCGTCCCTTGTAGATGCCCCCGGCGATGCGCTCGGTGTCGCTGCCGACGTAGAGGCCGTGCTCGGTGGCCTGCATCTCCCACACGGCGCGGCCCCGCTCACGACCCGGGTTCCAGGAGAGCGGGAGGCCGTTGGCGGGGTCGAGGGCGGCGATGCCCTCGGTCTCCACCGCGCCGCGGCCGGGGTCGTCGTTGCCGTGGGGGTTGTTCGACCAGCGCATGTGACCGCCGACGTAGACCGCCGCGTTCGTCACCTCGGCCGAGTAGTAGCTGTCGCCACCGGAGTACTGGGTCCAGGTCGGGGTCGAGCCCGGCGTGTCGGTGTTCTCCCACCGGGCGACGGCGTCGCACTGGCCGGAGGTGCCGGAGCCCTTGCCGCCGGTGGTGGTGATCACGAAGTAGGACGAGTCGGGGCTGAACGCGACGTCGGTGACGTACTGGGTGAAGCTGCCGCAGGTCGACGCGTAGATCGGTGCGGTCCAGTTCGACACGGTCACCGGGCCGGGGCCGCCGGTGTGGAGCTTGGCCACCTGGTTGCGGGTGAGCCCCCCGGCGGTGCCGAAGTTGCCGACGACGAGGACCGACTGGCCGTCGGGCGCGGCCTCGATCCCCCAGATCCGTCCCTCGCCCTGGCTGCCCCGGTGACGGCCCTCGAACTCGACGGCGAAGCTGTCGTCGACGA